>NZ_RJVZ01000015.1:22500-59211 GCF_003944215.1 Streptococcus oralis
TTATGTGACTATTAGTCCGTCTCGCTCCGTAAGGTGCGAGACAACTAAACCACCCGCTATTGTACTGCCCCCAAAAGTTAGACAATTAATTAAGTAAAGGATTTAGTTCTGTATTGTACAGGACTAAGTTCTTTTAGTTTGACTTTAATTCGTTTGTTGTTGTAGTAATCGTAGTAATCGATGTAGTTTACAATGGTTTTCTCCAAATCTTCAAGCGACTGAAACATCTTCTCATATCCATAAAACATTTCTGATTTCAAAATACCGAAGAAGAACTCCATCATACCGTTGTCGGGGCTGTTGCCCTTGCGTGACATGGATGCGTGAATTCCTTTACTCTTTAGGAATCGATGATAAGAATCGTGTTGGTATTGTGCCAGCCAATTTGGAAGCATTCCACTACTTGGAAGTGCAAATTCGAGAGAAACACTTCTTTGTGAACAACCTTCCAGCAGAACTTTATCAATTATTTCTTGCTTTAATTCAGGGAAATAGTAACGGTTTTTCCCTTTCTTGATACTTTCTATTCCGTAACGATCAATCAACCGGATTAAGTATCTAATATTTGAAAGATTAATTCCATATTTTTCTGAAAGGCGCTTTAAGCTGATTCCTTGTTTTCTTAGTTCATAGATTTGAACTTTATCTTCATAACTCAATTTCATAATAAAACACCCTAAAAGTTAGATTTTTTCTGTCTAACTTTTGGGGATCAGGACATAGACGGGTGATTATGATTTCCTACTAAATTCTATCTTTTTTAAAGTGTTATAAAGGCTCAATAATTACTTTTGGGTATCATTCTAATTGTTTTTGAAAGGAATTTTGGTATAATATTACTTATTCACATTTTATGCAGATTATGAAAGAGTTTGGTGGTTAATGTCTCGTTCGGTTGACTTGCTTAAGAAGCGCTACTTAGAAAATATAAAAGAGAAGCCTGATTTATTTATTGGGATTGAGTTAGAATATCCTATTGTAAATTTAGAGGGTAAGGCTACGGATATTGAGATTGTTAAGGAACTGTTTCGGTATTTATCTTCTGTTTTGAAGTTTATAGTTGAGAAAGTTGATGATTTTGGAAATCCAATTCAGTTACTTGATCCAGTCAGCCAAGATACGATCTTATTTGAGATTGCTTATACAACCATTGAGTTTGCCTTTGGTAGGGCTAAATCCATCCAAGAGGTTGAAGAGCGTTTTAGAGCCTACATTGATTTGATTCAGAAAAAACTTGGGGAAGCAAATCATGCTATAGTTGGCTCTGGAATCCATCCATACTGGGAGAAGAATGAGAATCAACCTGTTGCTTATGCACGTTATCAAATGTTAATGAATTATTTGAAGTTGAGCAGAACAGTTCTAAGGTCAGATTTACATGATTACCCGCAATATGGTGCTTTTATCTGTGGAAGCCAAGTTCAACTGGACGTTTCAAAGTCTAACTACCTGCGTGTTATCAATGCTTTTACGCAAATTGAAGCAGCAAAAGCTTATTTGTTTGCCAATTCTGAGTTTTCGGGGGCAGATTGGGATACCAAAATTTCAAGAGATATTTTTTGGGAAAAATCTATGCATGGGATCTATCCAGAGAATGTAGGTGTCAATGCCAGACTCTTCAAAGACGAGAATGATTTTTTTGATTATCTAGATCATTCTGCAATCTTTACTGCGGAGCGGGATGGTGAAACCTATTATTTTTATCCTGTTCAGGCTAGGGACTATTTGACTACATCTGAAATTCATGCCTTCGCTCTTGATGGGGAAGAGATTCTTCTTTATCCTCAGGAGGAAGATTTCCAAACTCATCGTAGTTACCAGTACCAAGACTTAACGACTCGAGGGACTATTGAATTTCGTAGTGTGTGTACGCAACCTCTAGATAGAACCTTTGCTTCTGCAGCTTTTCACTTGGGCTTGTTGCTTAATTTAGACAAGTTAGAAGCTTACTTGCAAAAGGCTCCATTTTTAACCACATTTGGTCGTGATTACAAGTCATTGAGGCGACAATTTTCTAAGAAAAGGCTAACAGATGAGGAAGAAACTGCAATTGTCGAGTTTTCAAAAGAATTACTCTTTCTAGCCGAGGAAGGACTGGAGAAGAGAGGCAAGCAAGAAATGACCTATTTACAGCCTTTGAAAGAAGAATTGGGCCTATAATTTCTCTTATAAAGGGAGAATTTTCTGAAAAATCATGATATAATGGAAGAGACTATAGATAAAGGATAGAGATTCATGACATTAGTTTATCAATCAACGCGCGATGCGAATAATACAGTAACTGCCAGCCAAGCTATTTTACAAGGTTTGGCGACGGATGGTGGTCTATTTACACCTCTTACTTATCCAAAAGTAGATTTGGACTTTGAAAAATTGAAAGATGCTTCTTACCAAGAAGTGGCTAAGTTAGTTTTGTCAGCATTTTTAGATGACTTTACAGCTGAGGAGTTGGACTACTGTATCAACAATGCCTATGATAGCAAGTTTGATACTCCAGCTATTGCGCCATTGGTGAAACTGGATGGGCAATACAACTTGGAGCTGTTCCATGGTTCAACGATTGCCTTTAAGGATATGGCCTTGTCAATCTTGCCTTACTTTATGACAACGGCGGCTAAAAAGCATGGTTTGGAGAACAAGATTGTCATCTTGACTGCGACATCTGGTGATACTGGGAAAGCGGCTATGGCGGGGTTTGCAGATGTGCCTGGTACTGAGATTATCGTCTTTTATCCAAAGGATGGTGTCAGCAAGGTACAAGAGTTGCAAATGACTACTCAGACTGGCGACAATACTCATGTTATCGCTATTGATGGAAACTTTGATGATGCGCAAACAAATGTGAAGCACATGTTCAACGATGTAGCTCTTCGTGAAAAGTTGGCTGCCAATAAACTGCAATTTTCATCAGCTAACTCTATGAACATTGGTCGTTTGGTACCACAGATTGTGTATTATGTTTATGCCTACGCTCAGTTGGTCAAGTCTGGTGAGATTGTGGCTGGTGAAAAGGTCAATTTTACAGTACCAACAGGAAACTTTGGAAATATCTTGGCTGCCTTTTATGCCAAGCAAATTGGTCTGCCAGTTGGCAAATTAATCTGTGCTTCAAATGACAATAATGTTTTAACTGACTTCTTTAAAACACGTGTTTACAATAAGAAACGTGAGTTTAAGGTAACGACTAGTCCATCTATGGATATCTTGGTATCTTCAAACTTGGAGCGTTTGATTTTCCATCTTTTGGGGAATGATGCGGTTAAGACAGCTGAACTCATGAACGCCTTGAGTACACAAGGACAATATGAATTGACAGACTTTGATGCAGCGATTCTGGAACTCTTTGCAGCTGAATATGCGACTGAGGAAGAAACTGCGGCAGAAATTAAACGTGTTTATCAAACAGATGCCTATATCGAGGATCCACATACGGCGGTTGCCTCAGCTGTTTATAGAAAATACCAAGTGGCTACTGGCGATGCGACTAAGACAGTGATTGCTTCAACAGCTAGTCCATACAAGTTCCCAGTGGTTGCCGTAGAAGCGGTAACTGGGAAAGTTGGCTTGACCGACTTTGAAGCCTTGGTTCAATTACATGACATTTCAGGAGTAGCAGTGCCACCAGCAGTTGACGGCCTTGAAACCGCGCCAGTTCGTCATAAGACAACAGTGGCAGCTGCTGATATGCAAGCAGCGGTTGAGGCTTATCTAGGACTTTAAGACAGAGGAAGTAAACTCGGTTGGGAAATCAACTGAGTTTCTTTTCATCAGGAGGAAGGATTGTTTAAGAAAAATAAAGACATTCTTAATATTGCATTGCCAGCTATGGGGGAAAACTTTTTGCAGATGTTCATGGGAATGGTGGACAGTTACTTGGTCGCTCACTTGGGCTTAATCGCTATTTCAGGTGTTTCAGTGGCTGGCAATATTATCACCATTTACCAGGCGATTTTTATTGCTCTGGGATCTGCTATTTCCAGTGTTATTTCAAAAAGTTTGGGGCAGAAAGATCAGTCGAAACTGGCTTATCATGTGACTGAAGCGCTGAAGATTACCTTGCTGTTGAGTTTGCTTTTAGGGGCCTTGTCCATCTTTGCTGGGCAAGAGATGATAGGACTTTTGGGAACTGAGCAGGCTGTGGCCGAAAGTGGAGGACTCTACTTATCTTTGGTAGGTGGATCGATTGTTCTTTTGGGCTTGATGACCAGTTTGGGGGCCCTGATTCGTGCAACGCATAATCCACGTCTACCCCTCTATGTTAGTTTTTTATCCAATGCCTTGAATATTCTCTTTTCAAGCCTAGCTATTTTTGTTCTTGATATGGGGATAGCTGGTGTCGCATGGGGGACTATCCTGTCTCGCTTGGTTGGTCTTGTGATTTTATGGTCGCAATTAAAACTGCCTTATGAGAAGCCGTCTTTTGGTCTAGATAAGGACTTGTTGACTTTGGCTATACCAGCAGCGGGAGAACGTCTCATGATGAGAGCTGGAGATGTCGTCATCATTGCCTTGGTTGTTTCTTTTGGGACGGAGGCAGTAGCGGGAAATGCAGTCGGAGAAGTCTTGACCCAGTTTAACTACATGCCTGCCTTTGGCGTCGCTACGGCAACGGTCATGCAGGTGGCTCGAGCAGTTGGAGAGAATGACTGGGAAAGAGTAGACGAGGTAAGCAAACAAACCTTTTGGCTTTCTTTTGTCCTTATGTTGCCCTTAACACTTGGCATCTATGCCTTGGGAATACCACTGACACACCTCTATACGACTGATCCTGTTGCGGTCGAAGCTAGCGTTTTGGTGGCACTTTTCTCACTACTAGGAACTCCTATGGCGACTGGGACAGTCATCTATACGGCGGTTTGGCAGGGCTTGGGAAATGCTCGCCTCCCCTTTTATGCGACAAGTATCGGGATGTGGTGTATCCGCATTGGAACAGCCTATCTGATGGGGATTGTGCTTGGCTGGGGCTTGCCTGGTATTTGGGCAGGAACCCTTTTGGATAATGGTTTTCGATGGTTATTTCTACGCTACCGTTACCAGCTTTATATGAGTTTGAAAGGATAGGAAATGCAAAAAACAGCTTTTATTTGGGATTTAGACGGAACCTTATTGGACTCTTACGAAGCGATTTTGTCAGGGATTGAGGAAACCTTTGATCAGTTTTCTATTCCTTATGATAAGGAGAAAGTGAGAGAGTTTATCCTCAAGTATTCGGTGCAGGATTTGCTGGAGCAGGTGGCAGAAGAGAATAATTTGGATGCGGAAGTGCTCAATCAGGTGCGTGCCCAGAGTTTGGCTGAGAAGAATGCCCAGGTAGTTTTAATGTCAGGTGCGCGTGAAGTGTTAGCTTGGGCAGATGAAGCAGGGATTCAGCAGTTTGTTTATACCCATAAAGGGGACAATGCTTTTACCATTCTAAGAGACTTGGGGTTGGAGTTCTATTTTACAGAGATTCTAACCAGTCAGAGTGGCTTTGCGCGCAAGCCTAATCCAGAAGCGGCGACATATTTGCTAGACAAGTATCAGCTGAATCCTGAGAACGCCTATTATATAGGGGACCGGACTTTGGATGTGGAATTCGCCCAGAATAGCGGCCTTCAAAGCATCAACTTTTTAGAGTCATCTTATAAAGGGAATCACAGGATTCAAGCACTGGCAAATATTCCTCGTATTTTTGAGGATTAGGAACGAGAAGATTGTGTCAGTTGCGTGACAGAAACCTAACAAACTATTTCAAGTAATCGAGTTTGTTACAAGGAATAGACAGTTCTATTAAATAGGCCCGAGAGGGCTTTTTTCTGCTTTTTTTGTGATATGATAGACAGGTACTCATTTGAAAGGAATAGGAAAGAATGAAGAAAAGAATTATTTTAGCCTCAACAGTAGCCTTGTCTCTTGCCCCAGTTTTGGCAACTCAAGCAGAGGAGATCCTTTGGACTGCTCGTACCGTTGAGCAAATCAAAAACGATTTGACTAAAACGGACAACAAAACAAGCTATACAGTACAGTATGGTGATACTTTGAGCACCATTGCAGAAGCTTTGGGAGTAGACGTGACGGTTCTTGCTAATTTGAACAAAATCACCAATATGGACTTGATTTTCCCAGATACTATCCTCACTACAACTGTCAATGAGGCAGAAGAAGTAACGGAAGTTGAAATCCAAACTCCTCAAGCAGATGCTAGTGAAGAAGTGACGACTGCGACAGCTGATTTGACGACCAACCAAGTAACCGTCGATGAACAAACAGTTCAAGTAGAAGACCTTTCTCAAGCAATTGAGGATGCTCCAACTGCAACAGAGACTGAAAAACCAGCAGAAGTAGCGCCAAGTTCGGAAGTTTCTGAGACAGCGACAGTTGCTGAAGAGATACCATCTACAGAAACACCTGTAGCTGAAGAAACAGCTGAAACGACTCCAGCGGAAGCACCAGTAGCAGAAACAACTCGCCCAGTTGAAGAAGAAGCTCCTCAAGCGACTACTCCAACTACCTATGAAACGGCAGAAACAACTCCAACAGAAGCACCAGTAGCAGAAACGCCTGCTGATACAAGAGGAACAAGTACAGCAGAAGAAACAACAAATTCTGACACTGCAACTTCGACTTATCAAGCAGAGCAAAGTCAAACTCCTTCAAGAACTTATTCAGCTCCAGCGGCTCCTGACTATGCAGGGCTTGCTGTAGCCAAGTCTGAGAATGCTGGTCTACAACCACAAACTGCAGCCTTTAAAGAAGAAATTGCCAATTTGTTTGGAATTACATCCTTTAGTGGATACCGTCCTGGTGACAGTGGAGACCATGGTAAAGGATTGGCCATCGACTTTATGGTTCCAGTGAGTTCAGCACTCGGAGATCAAATTGCAGAATATGCAGTCCAAAATATGGCTAGCCGTGGTATCAACTATATCATCTGGAAACAACGTTTCTACGCTCCATACGATAGTAAATATGGACCAGCCTACACGTGGAATCCAATGCCAGACCGTGGTAGCGTAACCGAAAACCACTATGACCACGTTCACGTATCTATGAATTAAGAATAATAAGAAGCTATACATTTAAAAGTGTAGCTTCTTTTTGTGTAAAATAGTATTAATAAGTGAAATAAAATCTAAAACATGTTAAAATGTAAGCGAATACAAAACTATACTAACGCTTTTAAGCATAGAGATAAAGGATGAAGTGAATGACAAATCGATTAAAAACTCCATTTGAGAAAACAAGAGATGATTTTGAAGAGGAATTTTGTGGTGAAATTGTCGAATTCTTGATTTTTACCCTCCAAAATGTAACTGGGGCCGCTTCTTTAAAAGATGGTTGTAAAATGCCGTCCGTTCATTTTAAAGCTAGCGTCAATGTTGCAACCCAGGAATTCTCTGAACGTGAGGGACGTTTGGAATGGGTATTGACTCCTGAGGAATTTGAAGAAAAGAGATGGGGCTTTTGTTTTGAACCCTACAAAATTCATCATATCAAATGTCAAAAACGATCCTTCATGGAGTTAGAGCCATATATGTCAGAAGTAGCTAATAACTGCTACCACTTGCTGGAATACCTAGATGACCAATCCTCAGACTCTAGGTTAGAGACCTTGATTGAAACCTATCAAAAACCGGTCATCATTCAAGACGATATTGGCGAATTCACCTTAAACAGAGCCTATTCTTGGTTTGAAGGATTTATCACTTACGAGGGTGGTAAGATTCATGCTATCTTTGCTGCGAGTGCAGATGAAAGTCTCCCTCCAAGTTCTTTTGATGATCTAAAGAAATTTATGGGAACTTTCCAAGTTCAAGATACTCGGATTAAAGACTATATTGTCAAAGAACTGTGGGAAACAGCTCAAGACTGGATAGATTCAGATGAAAATGATGTGGAGTTAACAGAAGAGTATTTTACCAACTCTCTTTCCTTGAGTGAACTATCGATCAACGAAGACGGGGAATTGACCCTCTACTATGATGATAGCGAGGAAATTTTTGCAGGCCATGCCATCGAAGTTGTCATTGATAAAGAGGGAGAAATCCTTCGAGCAGATTTGGTAGGTTAGTGCTGGATTTTATCTAGAATATAGAAATAATAGCCTTTTGGGATTGAAACCAAGAGGCTATTTTTCGTGAGTAAGCAAAATGGTTGCATTTTTAATCTTTCTGTAATATACTTGATAAGTCAATAGTTGATAAATCAAGTGTACGCAAGGAGGTAGAAATGAAAAAAATTAACGACTTACTGTACCAGCTCCATTTAACAGATCAGATGATCACTCAACTTTTTGAGAAACAATTGGGAATTAGTTTGACCCGCTATCAAATCTTGCAGTTTTTACTGCAGCAGTCACCCTGCAACCAGATTGCCGTTCAGGAGAAGTTGCAAATCGACCAGGCGGCCTTGACCCGTCATTTTAAGATACTAGAGTCAGAGGGCTATGTCAGTCGCAAGCGTAATCCGGCCAATCAGCGAGAAGTCTTAGTTGAATTAACCCAAGAAGTCAAGAATCAACTCTTAGTCAGTCCGCCTAAACATCATTTGCGAGTGAAGGAACAGATGGAGAGCATCTTATCGACAGCCGAGCAGAAAGAGCTAACAACTTTACTGACGAAACTAGTGTCAGGTCTAGAAAAAATAGAATTTTAAGGAGAAAACGATGTCAATCATTACTACTATTTTAGCAACCCTTGTTGCCCTCGAACATTTTTATATCTTTTATTTGGAGAGTATGGCAACCCAATCAGATGCAACCAGCCGAGTCTTTAATATGGATAAGGAAGAACTGGCTCGTCCTTCAGTGAGTTCACTGTTTAAAAATCAAGGGATTTATAATGCTTTACTGGGTGTCTTTCTCTTGTATGGGATTTATTTCTCACAAAGTTTGGAAATTGTGACCATCTTTGTTTTATTTGTGCTTGGTGCAGCGACCTACGGTTCTCTGACAGCAGACAAGAAGATTATTCTGAAGCAAGGTGGACCCGCTATTTTGACTCTGCTGAGTGTGTTGCTTTTGAAATAAGAAAACCAGCGTCTTTCAGGACGCTGGTTTTTGTATGCTCTTATCCAGTTCGACGTTTACGAGCTAGTAGTGCTCTGTAAAAGAAGATGTGATTGTTCTGGATATAGGGAAGGATTGAAAAACTAGCAATTCCAAAGGTGATCCAATTGAGGAAGTACCAAGGAAGTAGTTGTAAGTCTAGGACAAAGCGTTGAAATTTGTAACCCTTCATCAAGAAACGGCTGGTTTTCAGGATTTGACGGGGTTTAGCCTGTCCTAAATCCTGAGTGTCGCAGAGGAGGAATTCTACCTGCGAGTAGGCATAATGTTGCGGAACGTAGAGGATGTTCCCTACAATCATCAAGATGAGGCTCGCGAAAAAGTAGAGTCCAAAGGTCATAAGGAACTGCTCCGTTTCAACTGATGAGAGGTCTAGTTTTGGAAATTCTGGATGTAGGGCAACAAATCTTCTAGCCAAGAGATTGCTATAAAAGAGAAAATAAACGCCTACTAAGTTTGGAATGCTCCATAAAAAGAGGTAGAAACGTTTGAGGAGCAGGGTTAGAAAGGTTTGCGAGAAGCGCTCTTCCGCAAAGAGGGTCAGGCTTGATTTTACTGAGAGTTCCGTATCAGGATCCTTGAAGAGTCGGAGTGTCGCAAAAGCAGCACCTGCTAGAAAAATCGTGCTCACAAAAGAAACCACTAGTGGGAAGAGATAGGTTTGGAGCACTTGCGCCAGCATGCTGAAAAAGGATTGCTCTAAAACACTTTCTTGGAGACGAGCCAAGGGGTTGAGAAAGCCTGATAAGATGACCAGTATGCTAGGTAAGAGATAGACGAGAAAGAGGCGGGGATTTTCAGCCTGAAATTGCCTCGTCTGCAGACGGATGTTTTTTAAATCAATTTTTGGGTATTTCATTCTTTCATTATACCATAGTTCGTGACAGTTCTTGGTTTTTTTGATAAAATCATACAGTATGCCTTTGGGCGCAAAGTATGAACTGGGACTGTCTTTCCCAGCTTCGGAGGTAGAAAATGTCAGATTCACCAATCAAATACCGTTTGATTAAGAAAGAAAAACACACGGGAGCCCGTCTGGGAGAAATCATCACTCCGCATGGTACCTTCCCGACACCTATGTTTATGCCGGTTGGGACCCAAGCAACTGTCAAGACCCAGTCACCAGAGGAGTTGAAGGAGATGGGATCAGGAATTATCCTCTCTAATACCTATCATCTGTGGCTCCGTCCAGGGGACGAACTCATCGCACGCGCAGGCGGTCTCCACAAGTTCATGAACTGGGACCAGCCAATCCTGACGGATAGTGGTGGTTTTCAGGTTTATTCTCTAGCAGATAGCCGTAATATCACAGAAGAAGGGGTAACCTTTAAAAACCATCTCAATGGTTCCAAGATGTTCCTATCGCCAGAAAAAGCCATCTCTATTCAGAACAATCTAGGCTCAGACATCATGATGTCTTTTGATGAATGTCCTCAGTTTTACCAACCCTATGATTACGTTAAGAAATCCATCGAGCGTACTAGTCGTTGGGCTGAACGTGGTTTGAAGGCTCACCGTCGTCCACATGACCAAGGCTTGTTTGGGATTGTGCAGGGGGCAGGATTTGAAGATTTGCGCCGCCAATCGGCTCATGATCTTATTAGCATGGACTTTCCAGGCTACTCTATCGGTGGTTTGGCAGTGGGAGAAACGCACGAAGAGATGAATGCAGTCTTGGATTTCACAACTCAACTCCTTCCTGAAAACAAACCTCGCTATTTGATGGGAGTGGGAGCCCCAGATAGCTTGATTGATGGGGTCATTCGTGGGGTGGATATGTTTGACTGTGTCTTGCCAACTCGTATCGCTCGTAACGGGACTTGTATGACCAGCCAAGGTCGTTTGGTTGTCAAGAATGCCCAGTTCGCTGAGGACTTTACGCCACTGGATCCTGAGTGTGATTGCTACACATGTAAGAACTATACACGCGCCTACCTTCGCCACTTGCTCAAGGCTGACGAAACCTTCGGTATCCGCTTGACTAGCTACCACAATCTCTACTTCTTGCTCAATCTGATGAAGCAGGTCCGTCAAGCCATCATGGATGACAATCTCTTGGAATTTCGTGAGTATTTTGTGGAAAAATATGGCTACAACAAGTCAGGACGTAATTTTTAAAGTGTAAAATTAGAATGCCAAAATCCTAAGTTTTCTCTTAGGATTTTTCTTCTTTTTTTGATAAAATAAGGTGTATTATGGAATAAAAATTAGATGTTTTTACGATCTAATTGAGTGGGGAATAGACTCGTATGCGTATTAAATGGTTTTCCTTGATTAGGATTACAGGTTTACTTTTGGTGCTTTTGTACCACTTCTTTCAGACCATCTTTCCTGGAGGCTTCTTTGGGGTAGATGTCTTTTTCACTTTTTCAGGATTTTTGATCACTTCCCTCCTTTTAGAAGAATTTGGGAAGGCACGTCAGATTGATTTGCTGGGCTTTTTTAAGAGACGGTTTTATCGTATCGTGCCACCTGTGGTGCTGATGGTTTTAGTGACCATGCCTTTTACTTTCTTGGTTCGTCAAGACTATGTTGCTGGAATTGGCGGCCAGATTGCTGGAGTTCTCGGTTTTATGACCAACTTCTATGAGATGTTAACAGGGGGAAGTTACGAATCTCAGTTCATTCCGCATCTCTTTGTTCACAACTGGAGTCTAGCTGTTGAGGTTCACTACTATATTCTTTGGGGCTTAGCGGTTTGGTTCTTATCCAAACGTTCAAAATCTAGTAGTCAATTGAGAGGGATGGTATTTCTCCTTTCTGCGGGAGCTTTCATCATTAGCTTTTTCTCCATGTTTATTGGTAGTCTAATGGCTAGTTCCCATTCGTCTGTCTACTTTTCAAGTTTAACCCATATCTATCCCTTCTTTTTAGGAAGTATTTTGGCGACGGTTGTGGGTGTTCGTCAGACGAGCGATTTAGTCAAGCAGTTTGACCGGATGTGGGATCTTCGTCAGAATCTACTGGTGTTTGCCGCAGGTCTCTTGGTATTAGTACTCTTGACCTTCTTTATCAAGTTTACCTACCTGTTCGCTTATCTATTTGGTTTCTTACTGGCGAGTTTAGCGGCCGTGGCCATGATTCTTGCTGCGCGTGTCTTGCATGAGAAAACGCCTGAGATACAAGAACCTCGGATAATCACATTTCTAGCGGATACTAGCTATGCGGTTTACCTCTTCCACTGGCCTTTTTATATTATCTTTTCTCAGTTGATGAGTAATTTGCCCGCTGTTATTTTAACAGTCATCTTTTCTTATTTCTTTGCTATCCTATCCTTCTATATTATTGAGCCGTTGATTGCTGGTAAATCCAATCCTTTAATACGGAAGATTAGTCGATTGCCTCATATTAAACCAATTAGTGCTGGTGCTGCTGGCATTCTTACCTTGCTTACCTTGATTATCATAGCTGTGGCTCCCCAAGTTGGAGCTTTTGAGACAGACTTGATGGTCAATGGTTTTAAACAAGCCCAGACCAATATAGGGCAAACAAAGACTCTTGCTGAGCAAGCAGAGGCTAGCCGACTTGGAATTTCTGAGGGAACGAGTCTGATTGGAGATTCGGTAGCCTTGCGTGCTAATACAGCCTTACAAGAGGCCCTTCCTGAAGCAAATATCAACGCTCAAGTTAGTCGGACAACTAAGCAAGCCAATGACATCATGCTCAATAACAGCCAGAACAAGGTACTTCTAAAAACAGTTGTCATTGCAACGGGTGTAAACGGACCAGAGAATTATAAAGATGACTTAGATACGATAGTTAAAAACCTCCCCAAAGGCCACCATCTGATTCTTGTAACTCCTTATGAAGGTGACAAGAGCAAGGAAACTTACAAATCAGTTGAGCAGTATGCGACTTATGCACGGGAATTAGCTGAAAAGAATCCTTACGTGAGCATCGCTGACTGGAATAAGGTTGCTAAGGAACACCCTGAAATCTGGGCTGGAACCGACCAAGTCCACTTTGGAAATGATAGCAACATGATTGAAGAAGGTGCTAAACTTTACGCAGAGACGATTGCAGCTGCTGTTAAGGCCGCTCAAGAACTACCTGTGAAATCAAAATAAAATCAAAGAGTTGGAGATATCCAGCTCTTTTAAAATATCTCCAGAAAAGAGGTCTATACCATTTACAAATGAAAAAGAAAGGTTTATAATGTAATTGACATAATAAATTCTAGAATCAATCTATCAAGGAGGTTATCATTATGCCTAATTATATTAAAGCGGATCAGTTTTTCTACCCACACGGAGTTCGTCGTGGCGGTTACTTGGAACTTGTGGATGGCAAGTTTGGAAAACATGTAGAACAGATTCCTGAAGGAGCTGAGGTGATTGACTATACAGGCTACAGCATTGCTCCAGGACTTGTGGATACCCACATTCATGGCTTTGGTGGTGTGGATGTCATGGATAATAACATCGAAGGAACACTTCATACCATGAGTGAAGGGCTCCTCAGCATGGGAGTAACGAGTTTCTTGCCAACTACTTTGACCTCTTCTTATGAGCAATTGCTCGCAGTAACAGAAAATATCGGTGCCCGTTACCAGGAAGCAAGTGGAGCTAAGATTCGTGGGATCTATTTTGAAGGTCCGTATTTCACAGAAAAATACAAGGGAGCTCAAAACCCTGCCTATATGAAGGACCCTCGTATGGATGAGTTTCGTGCTTGGCAAAAAGCAGCCAATGGTTTGCTTAATAAAATTGCCCTTGCGCCAGAACGTGAAGGTGTAGAAGACTTTGTTCGTACGATTACGGGTGAAGGAGTGACTGTTGCTCTAGGACACTCAAATGCGACTTTTGATGAAGCTAAAAAAGCAGTCGATGCTGGAGCAAGCGTTTGGGTACATGCCTACAATGGGATGCGTGGGTTGACTCACCGTGAACTCGGTATGGTTGGAGCCATGTATGAATTGCCACATACCTATGCAGAGTTGATCTGTGACGGTCATCACGTGGATCCAAAAGCCTGCGAAATTCTTATCAAACAAAAAGGAACAGAAAATATTGCTCTTATCACAGACTGTATGACAGCGGGTGGATTGGAAGACGGCGACTACATGTTGGGAGAGTTTCCGGTAGTGGTTGCCAATGGAACTGCTCGCCTCAAATCTACAGGCAATTTGGCAGGTTCTATCCTTAAACTCAAAGATGGTTTGAAGAATGTGGTTGAATGGGGAATTGCGAATCCGCATGAAGCGGTCATGATGGCGAGCTTCAACCCAGCAAAATCCGTTCACATCGATGATGTTTGTGGACAAATCCGTGAAGGCTACGATGCTGACTTTATCGTACTAGATAAAGATTTGGAATTAGTTGCAACCTACCTAGATGGTGTGAAACGTTATCAAGCATAATAAAAAGCAGAGGCTGTGATGACTCAGCCTTTGCTTTTCTATTCATAGGTATCTTCAGAAAGCTAGAGGATTGTTCTATAATGAAGCAAAATCCTTTCATTGTTCTAGAAAATTCGTTATAATATACGGTACAAAGGAAGTAGTAAGAATGTATCGTGTTATAGAAATGTATGGGGATTTTGAACCGTGGTGGTTCATAGAAGGTTGGGAAGAAGATGTCATCATGAGTCAATCTTTTGACAAGTATTATGATGCTCTAAAATATTATAAATCATGCTGGTTTGAGCTGGAAAAGAAGAATCCTCTTTATAAGAGTCGGAGTGATTTGATGACTATTTTTTGGGATCCTGCTGACCAACGCTGGTGTGATGAGTGCGATGAGTATTTGCAACAGTACCATTCTTTGGCACTTTTACAGGATGAGCAAGTCATCCCCGATGAAAAGCTACGTCCAGGCTACGAAAAACAAACAGGTCAAGAAAAACACCGTTCTTGCCGCATGAAATGGAGATAAAAAAGTAACTTTTTAAGTTGCTTTTTTAATTTTTTTGCGAATAGTCTAGATAAGGAGGGAGCTATGGTACAAGAAATTGCACAGAAAATTATTGCTACTGCTAAGAAAAAAGGAGCTCAGGATATCTATTTTATCCCCAAGGAAAAGTCCTACGAGCTTCACATGCGGGTTGGAGACGAACGGTGTCTAGTTGACTCCTATGAGTTTGATGTTTTAGCTGCTGTGATTAGTCATTTTAAGTTTGTAGCGGGTATGAATGTAGGAGAGAAGAGGCGTAGTCAGCTGGGCTCTTGCGACTACCAGCATGGGGAGAAGGTGTCTTCTCTGCGTTTGTCTACCGTGGGAGATTATCGGGGACATGAGAGTTTGGTCATTCGTTTGTTACACGATGAGGAGCAGGATCTGCATTTCTGGTTTCAGGATATTGGAGAACTGGGCAAGCAGTACAGGCAAAGAGGACTCTATCTATTTGCAGGTCCAGTCGGAAGTGGCAAGACGACCTTGATGCACGAATTAGCCAAGTCTCTGTTTAAGGGGCAGCAGGTCATGTCCATTGAAGATCCAGTAGAAATCAAGCAGGAAGACATGCTCCAGTTGCAGTTGAATGAGGCGATTGGATTGACCTATGAAAATCTGATCAAACTGTCTCTCCGACATCGTCCGGATCTCCTGATTATCGGTGAAATTCGTGATAGCGAGACGGCGCGTGCAGTAGTTAGAGCCAGTTTAACAGGGGCGACAGTCTTTTCAACCATTCATGCCAAGAGTATCCGAGGTGTTTATGAACGCCTTCTGGAGTTGGGTGTGACGGAGGAGGAACTAGCAGTTGTCTTGCAAGGAGTCTGCTACCAGAGATTAATCGGGGGAGGAGGAATCGTTGACTTTGCAAACAAAGACTATCAAGAACACCAGTCAACTAGCTGGAATGCGCAGATTGACCAGCTTCTTAAAGATGGACATATCACAAGTCTTCAGGCTGAAACGGAAAAAATTAGCTACAGCTAAGCAGAAGAAAATCATCACCTTGTTTAACAACCTCTTCTCCAGTGGCTTTCATTTGGTGGAAATTATTTCTTTCTTGGGCAGAAGTGCCCTGCTGGAAAAGGACTATGTGATCCAGATGCACCAAGGCTTGTCTCAGGGAAAATCTTTCTCAGAAATGATGAACAGCTTGGGGTTTTCAAGTGCCATTGTGACCCAATTATCCCTAGCTGAGGTGCACGGGAATCTTCACCTGAGTTTGGGAAAGATAGAAGAGTATCTAGACAATCTGGCCAAGGTCAAGAAAAAATTAATCGAAGTGGCGACTTATCCCCTGATTTTGCTGGGATTTCTCCTGCTAATCATGCTGGGGTTGAGGAATTATTTGCTCCCCCAACTGGACAGTAGCAATATCGCCACCCAAATCATCGGTAATCTGCCACAAATTTTTCTGGGCCTAGTGCTGGTTTGCTCTCTGTCTCTACTTTTAGCTCTCACTTTCTATAAAAGAAGTTCCAAGATGCGGGTCTTCTCGATGTTAGCACGGATTCCCTTTCTTGGAATCTTTGTCCAGACTTATCTGACGGCCTATTATGCGCGTGAATGGGGCAATATGATTTCGCAGGGGATGGAGTTGACGCAGATTTTTCAGATCATGCAGGAACAAGGCTCTCAGCTCTTTAAAGAAATCGGTCAAGATTTGGCTCAAGCCCTGCAAAATGGCCGCGAATTTTCTCAAACCATAGCGACCTATCCTTTCTTTAAAAAGGAGTTGAGTCTTATCATCGAGTATGGAGAAGTCAAGTCCAAGCTGGGGAGTGAGTTGGAAATCTATGCTGAAAAAACTTGGGAAGCCTTTTTTACCCGAGTCAACCGCACCATGAATTTGGTGCAGCCACTGGTCTTTATCTTTGTGGCCCTGATTATCGTTTTACTTTATGCGGCAATGCTCATGCCCATGTATCAAAATATGGAGGTAAATTTTTAAAATGAAAAAACTTATGACAAATTTGAAAAAAGCCAAGGCGAAAGCCTTTACTCTCGTGGAAATGTTGGTGGTCCTTTTAATCATCAGCGTTCTTCTCTTGCTCTTTGTGCCTAATTTGACCAAGCAAAAGGATGCCGTTGATGACAAAGGAAAAGCTGCTGTTGTCAAGGTGGTGGAAAGTCAGGCAGAACTTTATCGTCTGGATAAAAATGAAGATGCTAGTTTGAGTAAATTAGAGGCAGACGGGCGTATCACTGCTGAGCAAGCTAAAGCCTATAAAGAATACCATGCAAAACAAAAAACAAGTCAAACTGTTGCAGATTAAGGCCTTTACTATGCTGGAAAGTCTCTTAGTTTTGGGACTTGTGAGTATCATTGCTTTGGCTTTATCTGGCTCAGTCCAGTCCACTTTTGCAGCAGTGGAAGAGCAGATATTTTTCATGGAATTTGAAGAACTATACCGTGAAACTCAAGAGCATAGTGTAGCTAGTCAACAAAAGACCAGTCTAAACTTAGATGGGCAGACGATTAGTAATGGCAGTCAAAAATTGACCGTTCCTAAAGGGATTCAGGCACCATCAGGACAGACGATTCACTTTGACCGAGCTGGTGGAAATAGATCTCTGGCTAAGGTTGAATTTCAGACCAGAAAAGGAGCAATCAGCTATCGATTATATCTAGGAAATGGAAAAATTAAACGCATTAAAGAAACAAAAGATTAAGGCAGTGATTTTACTGGAAGCGGTAGTAGCGCTAGCCATATTTGCCAGTATTGCAACCCTCCTCTTGGGACAAATTCAGAAAAATAGACAAGAAGAGGCAGAAATATTGCAAAAGGAGGAAGTCTTGCGTGTGGCGAAGATGGCTCTGCAAACAGGTCAAAATCAGGTAAAGGTAAATGGGGTTGAGATCCAGGTGTTTGCTAGTGAAAAAGGATTGGAGGTCTACCATGGTTCAGAGAAGTTGCTCGAGCTTAAAGAGCAGTAAGGTTAAGGCGTTCACTCTTCTAGAATCTCTGATTGCCCTTATCGTCATCAGTGGAAGCTTGCTCCTCTTTCAAGCCATGAGTCAGCTCCTCATTTCAGAAGTTCGTTACCAGCAACAAAGCGAGCAAAAGGAGTGGCTCTTGTTTGTGGATCAGCTAGAGACTGAGTTAGAGCGTTCGCAGTTTGAAAAGGTGGAGGGCAATCGCCTCTATGTGAAGCAAGATGGCAAGGATATCGCTATGGGGAAGGCTAAATCGGACGACTTTCGGAAGACCGATAGCAGTGGACGGGGTTACCAGCCAATGGTTTATGGCCTCAAATCAGCACAAATCACAGAGGAAAATCAATTGGTTCGCTTTCGCTTCCAATTTCAAAAAGGCTTAGAAAGGGAATTCATCTATCGTGTGGAAAAATCAAAAAGTTAAGGCAGGTGTTCTCCTATATGCAGTCGCTATGGCAGCCATCTTTAGTCTATTGTTACAGTTTTATTTGAATCGGCAAGTCGCCCATCACAAAGACTTTGCCTTAAATAAAGAAAAGTTGGTCGCTTTTGCTATGGCCAAACGAAGCAAAGATAAGGCTGAGCGGGAAAGTGGGGAACGAGTCTTTAACTTAGGAAAAGTCACTTATCAAAATACCAAAACAGGTTTTGCAACAAGTGTTCGAATGAATAAGAGAAACTATGAATTCCTCCTTCCTTCGATGAAACCCAAGGAAAAGAAAACGGATAAAAAGCAACAGGTAGAGACTGATTCAAGCCCAGAATCTAATCAACAAAAAACAGACCATAAGGCAGATAAGAAAGGCAATTTCTAGGCAATTCAACTTCTTTGTGTTAAACTAAAAGCATGAAACATGATTTTAATCACAAAGCAGAAACCTTTGATTCGCCCAAAAATATCTTTCTTGCCAACTTGATTTGTCAAGCAGTTGAAAAACAGATTGCTCTTCTATCAGACAAGGAAATACTGGATTTTGGTGGTGGGACGGGTCTGTTAGCCTTGCCCCTAGCTAAGCAGGCCAAGTCGGTTACCCTTGTAGACATCTCGGAGAAAATGCTGGAGCAAGCCCGTTTGAAAGCAGAGGACCAAGAAATCAGGAATCTTCAACTCTTGGAGCAGGATTTACTGGCAAATCCCTTGGAGCAGCAATTTGACCTGATTGTTGTCAGTCGAGTTCTTCATCATATGCCTGATCTAGATGCGACTCTTGCCATGTTTCACTATCATCTTAGGGAGAATGGACAGGTCCTCATTGCTGACTTTGTCAAGACAGATACCAACCACCACGGATTTGAATTAGCTGAACTGGAAAACAAACTCGACCAGTTTGGTTTTTCGAGCATTGACAGTCAGATTCTTTACAGTGCTGAAGATCTTTTCCTAGGAAATTACGCAGAGCTCTTTTTAACTGTAGCCCAAAAATCACTCGCTCACTAAAGCAGTGATTTTTTCTCTTCAGATGGAAAAAATAGGGGAAATTTGATAAGATAGGAATATGGATTTTGAAAAAATTGAACAAGCTTATACGTATTTACTAGAGAATGTCCAAGTCATCCAAAGTGATTTGGCGACCAACTTTTATGACGCCTTGGTAGAGCAAAACAGCATCTATCTGGATGGCGAAACTGAGCTAGAGAATGTAAAGGAAAACAATCAAGCCCTTAAGCGCTTAGCACTTCGCAAGGAAGAGTGGCTCAAGACCTACCAGTTTCTCTTGATGAAGGCAGGACAAACTGAGCCTTTGCAAGCCAATCACCAGTTTACGCCGGATGCCATTGCTCTCCTCTTGGTACTTATTGTGGAAGAGTTGCTTGATAAAGAGGAAATTAGCATCCTCGAAATAGGTTCTGGAGTGGGAATTCTGGGTGCTACTTTCTTGATATCTCTTGCTAAAAAAGTAGATTACTTGGGAATTGAAGTGGATGACTTGCTGATTGATTTGGCGGCTAGCATGGCAGATGTGATTGGTTTGCAGGCAGGATTTGTCCAAGGTGATGCCGTTCGTCCGCAAATGCTTAAAGAAAGCGATGTGGTCATTAGCGACTTGCCTGTCGGCTATTACCCAGACGATGCCATCGCTTCACGCTATCAAGTGGCTTCTAGTCAAGAACATACCTATGCCCATCATTTGCTGATGGAACAAGGTCTCAAGTACCTCAAGTCAGATGGCTATGCTATTTTTCTAGCTCCGAGCGACTTGTTGACCAGTCCTCAAAGTGATTTGTTAAAAGGTTGGCTCAAAGACGAAGTGAGTCTGGCTGCTATCATCGCTCTGCCAGAGGATATTTTCTCAACTGCAAGCCAAGCTAAAAGTATTTTTGTCTTACAGAAGAAAAGAGACAAGGAAATAGAACCATTTGTCTATCCTTTGACCAGTCTGCAAGATCCAGCTGCATTAATGAAATTCAAAGAAAATTTTCAAAAATGGAGCAAAGGTACTGAAATGTAAGGTAAATTTTGTTATAATAGTTGAAAACGCTTAAAAGAGGTATCATGTTATGACAAAAACAATTGCAATCAATGCAGGAAGCTCGAGTTTGAAATGGCAACTTTACCAAATGCCAGAAGAAATAGTATTGGCGAAAGGCTTGATTGAACGTATTGGCTTGAAGGACTCTATCTCAACTGTAAAATTTGATGGCCGTTCTGAACAACAAATTCTTGATATTGAAGATCACACACAAGCTGTTAAAATTTTATTGGATGATTTGATTCGTTTCGATATCATCAAATCTTATGATGAGATTACAGGTGTTGGGCACCGTGTTGTGGCTGGTGGCGAATATTTCAAAGAGTCAACCTTGGTAGAGGGTGATGTTTTGGAAAAGGTTGAAGAGTTGGGACTTTTAGCTCCTCTTCACAACCCAGCCAACGCAGCAGGAATTCGCGCATTTAAGGAATTGCTTCCAGATATTACCAGCGTTGTTGTTTTTGATACATCATTCCATACAACAATGCCAGAGAAAGCCTATCGTTACCCTCTTCCAAACAAATACTACACTGAAAATAAAGTTCGTAAGTATGGAGCCCACGGGACAAGTCATCAGTTTGTAGCAGGAGAAGCAGCTAAAATTTTAGGTCGCCCCCTAGAAGAGTTGAAATTGATTACTTGTCATATTGGAAATGGTGGTTCTATTACAGCTGTCAAAGGCGGTCAGTCTGTTGATACATCTATGGGCTTTACTCCACTTGGTGGTATTATGATGGGTACTCGTACAGGTGATATTGATCCGGCAATTATTCCCTATTTAATGCAACATACAGATGACTTTAATACACCAGAGGATATCAGTCGAATTCTCAATCGTGAGTCAGGACTTTTGGGTGTTTCTGAGAGATCAAGCGATATGCGTGATATTCACGAAGCTATGCATGCGGGTGATGAGAAAGCGCAACTGGCAAATGAGATTTTTGTGGATCGTATCCAAAAGTATATTGGTCAGTATTTGGCAGTTTTGAACGGTGCAGATGCCATTATCTTTACAGCCGGAATTGGAGAAAATTCTGTAACGATTCGTCAGATGGTTATTGAAGGTATTTCTTGGTTTGGCTGTGATGTGGATCCTGAAAAGAATGTCTTTGGCGCTACAGGAGATATTTCGACTGATGCTGCTAAAGTTCGTGTCTTAGTCATCCCGACAGATGAAGAATTGGTCATCGCTCGTGACGTTGAACGCTTGAAAAAGTAAGAAGAACTGAATAAAATTACAAGGTAAGATACAATAAAAAGGAGTTGGGAGATAAATTTTCCCAACTTTTTGTTGTTGAAACAGTGTAAAACCTTGTCATTATTGGCTTTTTTGAAATTTATGGTATAATAGTAGTAATTTAATAGATGGAGTGGAGTTTTGAAGAAAAGCTTTCGTGTAAAAAGAGAGAAAGATTTTAAGGCGATTTTCACGGATGGAACAAGTTTTGCTAATCGTAAATTTGTTGTCTACCAATTGGAAAATCAGAAAAGTCATTTTCGAGTAGGGCTGTCCGTCAGTAAGAAATTAGGGAATGCAGTCACCAGAAATCAAATTAAAAGACGGATTCGACACATTTTGCTAAGTGTAAGGGAGCAGTTAGCTGATAACGTTGATTTTGTTGTAATTGCTCGAAAAGGGGTTGAAGGCTTGGATTATGCAGAAATGGAGAAAAATCTACTCCACGTATTAAAGTTATCAAAGATTTACCGGGAAGGAATTAGGAGTGAAAAAGAAACTACAGTTGACTAGTTTGCTGGGCTTGTCCTTGTTTGTCATGACAGCCTGTGGGACAAGCGATGTTGCAGCAGATTCTACAGATATATGGAGTAAATTTGTCTATTTTTTTGCTGAAATCATCCGCTTCTTGTCCTTTGACGTTAGTATCGGAGTGGGGATTATCCTCTTTACGATCCTGATTCGTACGATTCTATTGCCAGTCTTTCAGACTCAGATGGTGGCCTCTAGAAAAATGCAAGAGGCTCAACCACGCATCAAGGCTCTGCAAGAACAATATCCAGGTCGTGATATGGAAAGTAGAACCAAGCTGGATCAGGAGATGCGGAAGGTCTATAAAGAATTAGGGGTCAAACACTCTTCTTCTCTCTGGCCGATTTTGATTCAAATGCCGGTTCTCTTGGCTCTCTTCCAAGCCTTGACTCGAGTAGACTTTTTGAAAACAGGGCATTTTTTGTGGGTGAACCTTGGGGGAGTAGACACAAGCTTTATCCTTCCGATTTTGGCAGCAGTCTTTACCTTCTTAAGTAGTTGGTTATCGAATAAGGCTTTACCTGAAAGAAGTGGAGCTATGACAGGGATGATGTACGGGATGCCTGTACTGATCTTTATCTTTGCCATCTCTTCACCTAGTGGCGTAGCCTTGTACTGGGCAGTATCCAATGCTTATCAAGTTTTGCAAACTTACTTCTTAAATAATCCTTTTAAGATTATTGCAGCGCGTGAGGCGGAAGTACAAGCTAAAAAAGATTTGGAAAATAGAAAAAGAAAAGCCAAGAAAAAGGCTCAGAAAACGAAATAATAAGGAGGAATCTGATAATGGTATTATTTACAGGTTCAACTGTTGAAGAAGCAATCCGGAAAGGATTGAAAGAGTTAGGTATTCCGAGAATGAAGACTCACATCAAGGTCGTGTCCAAAGAGAAGAAAGGTTTTTTAGGCTTATTTGGGAAAAAACCAGCTCAAGTTGATATTGAGGCGATTAGTGAGACGACTGTGATTAAGGCCAATCAACAAGCTGTAAAAGGTGTTCCAAAAGAAATCAATGAACAAAACGAACCTGTTAAGACAGTAACAGAGGCGACAGTTGATCTTGGTCATGTTGTTGAGGCGATTAAAAAAATAGAAGAGGAAGGTCAGGGTGTTTCTGATGAAATCAAGGCTGAAATCTTGAAAAATGAGAAACATGCTAGCACGATCTTAGAAGAAACAGGTCACATCGCGATTTTAAATGAATTGCAGACAGGAGATGCTGGAGTGGAAGACCCAGCAGAGTGTGAAGAATTTGTATCTATGTCAGAATCGGTAGAAAGCCAGTCTTTGGAAGATCTAGGTTTGAAGGTGGAGCCGAGTTATGACATCGAACAAGTAGCAACTCAAGTGGCTAACTATGTTCAAACCATTGTGGATGATATGGATGTTGAAGGGACGATTTCAAGCGACTACAATCGCCGCACCATCAATCTTCAAATTGACACAAATGAACCAGGTCGTATTATCGGCTACCACGGAAAAGTATTGAAAGCACTTCAGCTTTTGGCGCAAAACTACCTCTACAATCGTTATTCAAGAACTTTTTATATCACAATCAACGTCAATGATTACGTTGAACATCGTGCAGAAGTGTTGCAAACCTATGCACAAAAATTGGCGACTCGCGTTCTAGAAGAAGGACGTAGCCAACAAACAGATCCAATGTCGAATAGCGAACGCAAGATTATCCATCGCATTATTTCGCGCATGGATGGTGTGACGAGTTATTCTGAGGGTGATGAACCAAATCGATATGTTGTCGTAGATACAGAATAAATAAAATCAGGTTCATCCTGATTTTTTGTTAGAAAAAGGAGAAGAAACAGATGATGGAAGCAATCAGGAACTATTTATCTTATGCAGGTATCCAATATCGTCATCCAGATAAGGCTGGAGATGAGCGAGAGAAGATGCTGGAATTGCGCCACAAAGGGCAGGAGGCTCGCAAGGCTTTTACGAACTTAGCCAAGGTCTTCCAAGAAAAGCATCCAGAATGGCAACTGCAACAGACTAGTCAGTGGATGAATCAAGCGCAACGCTTGCGACCGCATTTCTGGGTCTATCTACAGAGAGAGGGGGAGGTGACAGAACCTATGTTAGCTCTGCGCTTATATGGGGTTCCTTCTGATTTTGGTGTCTCACTAGAAGTTAGTTTCATCGAACGTAAGAAAGACGAACAGACTTTAGACAAGCAAGCCAAGGTTTTAGAGCTTCCAGCGGTAGAAGGGATTTATTATCTAGTCTACTCAAATGGGGAAAGTCATAAGGTGGAGGCTACTGAGGAGAACCGTCGTACTTTACGCGAGAAGGTGAGAAGTCAGGAAGCCCGAAAAGTCTTAGTCAAGTCAGATGTTTCCTTCATTGAAAATCAGTCAGTAGAAGTGATATTGGATAAGCTAGAAGATGCTTATACGCGCTTGCTTCCGTACTATGAGGTGACGAGGGGATAGAAAATCACATGTGTTAGATGAACGCAAATTGTTTTATTGCTATTCTATGCATTTTTTCATATAATAGTAAAATAGAATGTGTGATTCATTAATCACCTCAAAGAGAAAGGAAATTCTATGTCAAATCTATCTGTTAATGCAATTCGTTTTCTAGGTATTGACGCCATCAACAAAGCAAACTCAGGTCACCCAGGGGTGGTTATGGGGGCTGCTCCAATGGCCTATAGCCTCTTTACAAAACAACTTCGCATCAATCCAGCACAACCAAACTGGATCAATCGCGACCGTTTTATTCTTTCAGCAGGTCACGGCTCTATGCTTCTTTATGCCCTTCTTCACCTTTCTGGTTTTGAAGATGTTAGCATGGATGAAGTCAAGAACTTCCGCCAATGGGGTTCAAAAACACCAGGTCACCCAGAATTTGGGCATACAGCAGGGATTGACGCTACAACTGGTCCTCTAGGACAAGGGATTTCTACTGCCACCGGCTTTGCCCAAGCAGAACGTTTCCTAGCAGCGAAATATAACCGTGAAGGCTTCAATATCTTTGACCACTATACTTATGTGATCTGTGGAGATGGAGATTTGATGGAGGGTGTCTCAAGCGAGGCGGCTTCATATGCGGGCTTGCAAAAACTTGACAAGTTGGTGGTTCTTTATGATTCAAATGACATCAACTTGGATGGTGAGACAAAGGATTCCTTTACAGAAAGTGTTCGTGACCGTTACAATGCCTACGGTTGGCATACAGCCTTGGTTGAAGATGGAACAGACTTGGAAGCTATCCATGCTGCTATCGAAGCAGCAAAAGCTTCAGGGAAACCATCTTTGATCGAAGTGAAGACTGTGATTGGATACGGCTCTCCAAACAAACAAGGAACCAATGCTGTACACGGTGCTCCTCTTGGAGCAGATGAAACTGCGGCTACTCGCCAAGTTCTTGGTTGGGACTATGAACCATTTGAAATTCCAGCTGAAGTTTATGCTGATTTCAAAGAAAATGTTGCAGACCGTGGCGCATCAGCTTATCAAGCTTGGACAAAACTAGTTGCTGACTATAAAGAAGCACATCCAGAACTGGCTGCAGAAGTAGAAGCCATCATTGACGGACGCGATCCAGTTGATGTGACTCCGGCAGACTTCCCAGCATTAGAAAATGGTTTCTCTCAAGCAACTCGTAACTCGAGTCAGGATGCTTTGAACGTTGTCGCTGCCAAGTTGCCAACTTTCCTAGGTGGATCAGCTGACCTCGCTCACTCAAACATGACTTACATCAAAACGGATGGACTTCAAGATGATGCTAATCGCTTGAACCGCAATATTCAGTTTGGTGTTCGTGAATTTGCAATGGGAACGATCTTGAACGGGATGGCCCTTCACGGTGGACTTCGTGTATACGGTGGTACTTTCTTCGTCTTCTCTGACTATGTGAAAGCAGCTGTCCGCTTGTCAGCCTTGCAAGGACTTCCTGTGACTTATGTCTTTACCCACGATTCTATTGCAGTTGGTGAAGATGGTCCAACTCACGAACCAGTTGAACACTTAGCAGGTCTCCGTGCTATGCCAAATCTGAATGTTTTCCGCCCAGCAGATGCGCGTGAAACTCAAGCAGCTTGGTACCTTGCAGTGACAAGCGAAAAAACACCAACTGCCCTTGTCTTGACACGTCAAAACTTGACTGTCGAAGAAGGAACAGACTTTGACAAAGTTGCGAAAGGTGCCTATGTCGTCTATGAAAATGCAGCAGACTTTGACACAATCTTGATTGCGACAGGTTCAGAGGTCAATCTAGCTGTCGCAGCTGCCAAAGAATTGGCTAGCCAAGGTGCAAAAGTCCGTGTAGTCAGCATGCCATCAACAGATGTCTTTGACGCACAAGATGCAGCTTACAAGGAAGAAATCCTTCCAAATGCAGTTCGTCGTCGTGTTGCAGTCGAAATGGGAGCAACTCAAAACTGGTACAAGTATGTTGGTCTTGATGGTGCAGTTCTCGGTATTGATACCTTTGGAGCATCTGCCCCAGCACCAAAAGTATTGGCAGAGTACGGATTTACAGTTGAAAATCTAGTCAAAGTCGTTCAAAACTTGAAATAATCACAAAAATCAGAGTGAAAACTCTGATTTTTTATAACCATAAAAACAAGGCACAATCTTGTAAAAGTAGCTGAAATTTGATATAGTAGTCCTATGTAAATACAAAGGAGAAAATACTATGGAAAATATTAGTCCAAATTTAACATTTGTGATCATGCTTGTAGGTATGTTTGCCTTGATGTTCTTTATGCAACGTTCTCAAAAGAAACAAGCACAAAAGCGTATGGAAAGCTTGAACAAGCTTCAAAAAGGCTATGAAGTCATTACAATTGGTGGGCTTTACGGAACAGTGGATGAAGTAGATACTGAGAAAGGTACAATCGTACTGGATGTAGATGGCGTTTATTTGACTTTTGAATTGGCTGCAATTAAGACTGTTTTGCCACTCAAAGAAGCTGTGACACCAGAAGGAACAGTTGTTGACGAAGGCGGAGCAATCGAAGAATAAAACGGGATCTGTCACTCCCGTTTTTCTATGAGATGAGAGGAAAAGGGATGAAAAAAATAGTATTTGTTTGCTTAGGAAATATCTGTCGTAGCCCTATGGCAGAGTTTGTGATGAAGTCCATGACGAGTGATTACCAGATTGAGAGTCGGGCAACGTCATCGTGGGAACATGGTAATCCGATTCATAGGGGAACGCAAGGGATTTTCCAGCAGTATCAGATCCCTTATGACAAAGACAAAACATCGCTTCAGATTGGCAGAGAAGACTTTGAGTCGTTTGATTACATTATCGGCATGGATGCTTCAAACGTTTCAGATCTGCGTCAAATGTGTCCTCACGAACTACAGCACAAAATCTACTCTTTTGCATCTGAAAGCGTTCCAGATCCATGGTACACGGGAGATTTTGAGGAAACCTATGCTCGTATCACAAGTGGATGTCAACGCTGGCTAGATCGTTTAGAAAATGAGAGTGACAATGGAAAAGTTTAAAGAAATCTTCGAAAAATATCGAGTATATCTAACTCGCCCGCGTATAGAGATTGCAACAGTCCTTCTAATCGCTATCTGTGCCATCTCGGTTTTTCTACTAAACACACCAAAAAAGGGCGTCCTGACACTTGATGGTGGTGCGCTTGTTTATGATGGTACCTTGGTACGAGGGAAAATGAATGGTCAAGGAACCATGACCTTTGAAAATGGGGACCAATACACAGGTGAGTTCAACAATGGGGCCTTCAATGGTAAAGGAACCTTCCAGTCCAAATCTGGCTGGAAATATGAAGGTGATTTTGTAAATGGCCAGGCTGAAGGTCAAGGGAAGTTGACTACAGAGCAAGAAGTTATCTATGAAGGCAGCTTTAAACAAGGTGTCTTTCAACAAAAATAATAGCCTCCTAATCAGGGGGCTATTGTCAAAAACGAAAAAGAAAACGCTTTCTAGAAGTGGAGTCGATGTCTGATTATCAACGAGAAAAAACTTTGTGAAATAAAAAATTTTTTATCACAATTTCACAATCATCCAAGCAAAACTCTATTGCGTAGCCATATTGAGAAAAAAATCACAATCTCATAAAAATTCTTTGTGAAATGCTTATGAAACGGTTTACAAAGTCTTGAAAAAGAGTTATAATAAACTTGTGAAAAAATTAACAAAGGATTAAATCCTTGAAGTCTATGGAGGACAATATGGCTGATAAAAAAACGTTAACACCTGAGGAAAAACAACTCGCTGCTGAAAAGCATGTCGACGGGTTAGTGAAAAAAGCCTTGGTTGCGCTTGATGAAATGCGCAAGTTGAACCAAGAGCAAGTTGACTATATCGTGGCAAAAGCTTCGGTTGCAGCTCTTGATGCACATGGTATCCTTGCACAACATGCGGTTGAAGAAACTGGTCGTGGAGTATTTGAAGATAAGGCAACAAAAAACCTTTTTGCCTGTGAACACGTTGTCAATAACATGCGTGGTGTTAAAACTGTCGGTGTTATTGAAGATGACCCTGTTACTGGCTTGACTAAAATTGCAGAGCCTGTCGGAGTAGTCTGTGGTGTCACTCCAACAACAAACCCAACATCAACAGCTATTTTCAAATCATTGATTGCTTTGAAAACACGTAATCCAATCGTTTTCGCCTTCCACCCATCAGCTCAAGAATCTTCTGCTCACGCAGCACAAATCGTTCGTGATGCAGCTATCGCGGCTGGAGCACCTGAAAACTGTGTTCAATGGATTACAGAACCATCTATGGAAGCAACTGGAGCGCTTATGAACCACGAAGGTGTTGCGACTATCCTTGCAACTGGTGGTAATGCCATGGTTAAGGCTGCTTACTCATGTGGGAAACCAGCTCTTGGGGTAGGTGCTGGAAACGTTCCTGCTTATGTAGAAAAATCTGCCGACCTCCGTCAAGCTGCTCACGACATCGTTATGTCTAAATCATTTGATAATGGTATGGTCTGTGCATCAGAACAAGCTGTTATCATTGATAAAGAAGTGTATGACGAATTTGTAGAAGAATTCAAATCATACCACACTTACTTTGTAAACAAAAAAGAAAAAGCCCTTCTTGAAGAATTCTGCTTTGGCGCTAAAGCAAACAGCAAAAACTGTGCAGGCGCTAAACTAAATGCAAACATCGTTGGTAAACCAGCTGCATGGATTGCAGAACAAGCAGGATTCAGCGTTCCAGAAGGAACAAACATCTTGGCTGCAGAATGTGCAGAAGTAGGACCAAAAGAACCATTGACTCGTGAAAAATTGTCACCAGTCATCGCTGTTCTAAAAGCTGAAGATACAGAAGACGGTCTTAAAAAAGCTCGCCAAATGGTTGAGTTTAACGGTCTTGGTCACTCAGCAGCTATCCATACAAAAGACGAAGCTCTTGCTAAACGCTTTGGTACAGAAATCAAAGCAATGCGTATTATCTGGAACTCTCCATCTACTTTCGGTGGTATCGGTGACGTATACAATGCCTTCATTCCATCATTGACACTTGGATGTGGTTCATATGGACACAACTCAGTCGGTGATAACGTGAGTGCGATCAACCTTCTAAACATCAAGAAAGTAGGGAAACGTAGAAATAATATGCAATGGTTTAAAGTTCCTTCAAAAATTTACTTCGAACGCAATTCTATCCAATACCTTCAAACATGTGAAGATATTGAACGTGTTATGATTGTTACAGACAAATCTATCGAAAAACTTGGCTTTGTTCAACGTGTTATCGATCAATTGAACGCACGTAGCAACCGTGTAACTATCCAAGTATTCTCAGATGTTGAACCAGATCCAGACATCACAACTGTAGAACGTGGTGCTGAAGTGATGAAAGCATTTGAACCAGATACAATCATCGCTCTTGGTGGTGGTTCTCCAATGGACGCGGCTAAAGTAATGTGGCTCTTCTACGAGCAACCAGAAATCGACTTCCGTGACTTGGTTCAAAAATTCATGGACATCCGTAAACGTGCCTTCCGCTTCCCATCACTTGGTAAGAAAGCGAAGTACATCGGTATTCCAACAACTTCAGGTACAGGTTCAGAAGTAACACCATTTGCCGTTATCTCTGACAAGAAAAACAACCGTAAATACCCATTGGCTGACTACTCATTGACACCAACTATTGCGATTGTTGACCCTGCTTTGGTTGAATCAGTTCCTGACTTCATCGCTGCTGATACAGGTATGGACGTCTTGACTCACGCTACTGAAGCCTACACTTCAAACTTCGCTAACGACTACACAGACGGTATTGCGCTTCAAACAATCAAACTTGTCTTTGAATGGTTGGAAAAATCAGTTAAGACAGCTGACCCAGAAGCTCGCGAAAAAATGCACAATGCATCTACAATGGCTGGTATGGCCTTCGCCAATGCCTTCCTTGGTATGAGCCACTCAATGGCCCACAAGATTGGTGGTGTTCACCATACTGTTCACGGACGTACAAACGCAATCTTGCTTCCGTACGTCATCCGTTACAATGGTACTCGCCCATCTAAGACAACTACATGGCCTAAGTACAACTACTGGAAAGCTGATGAGAAATTCCAAGACATCGCGAAAATGCTTGGCTTGCCTCACTCAACTCCAGAAGAAGCAGTTGAAGCTTATGCTAAAGCTGTTTATGAACTTGGTGTTGCAGTAGGTATCAAGATGAACTTCAAGGATCAAGGAATCGATGAAAAAGTTTGGAAAGACAGCTTGCATGAAATCGCCTTGCTTGCTTATGAAGACCAATGTTCACCTGCTAACCCACGCTTGCCAATGGTAGCCGACATGGAAGAAATTATGGCAGATGCTTACTATGGCTATGCAGAACGTCCAGGACGTCGTAAATAATCGTTTATCAGCCTAGAGGCAGGAGTAATCCTGTCTCTTTTCATAGTCCTATTTCTGAAGTTAGAGTTGAACTATGAGAAGAGAAGATTATGCGGATAGGATAGAAGATCCTAGAAATAAAAACTTAGGTGAATGAAGGGGATTGAAAAGTAGAAAAGCAAGAGAGAAAAACAACGCCCGTACTTGCAATTCTACTTAAATAGTTATATAATAATAATGTTGAAAGGTGATTTGTAGTGATTCAAGTTACTCTTTTCACAATAAAATTTTCAGGATTTTCATAAGGAGGAAATCACTAATGGTAGTTAAAGTTGGTATTAACGGTTTCGGACGTATCGGTCGTCTTGCTTTCCGCCGTATCCAAAACGTAGAAGGTGTTGAAGTTACTCGCATCAACGACCTTACAGATCCAGTTATGCTTGCACACTTGTTGAAATACGACACAACTCAAGGTCGTTTCGACGGTACTGTAGAAGTTAAAGAAGGTGGATTTGAAGTTAACGGTAAATTCATCCGTGTTTCTGCTGAACGTGATCCAGAACAAATCGACTGGGCTACTGACGGTGTAGAAATCGTTCTTGAAGCAACTGGTTTCTTTGCTAAGAAAGCAGCGGCTGAAAAACACTTGCACGCTGGCGGAGCTAAAAAAGTTGTTATCACTGCTCCTGGTGGAAACGACGTTAAAACAGTTGTATTCAACACTAACCACGACGTTCTTGACGGTACTGAAACAGTTATCTCAGGTGCTTCATGTACTACAAACTGCTTGGCTCCAATGGCTAAAGCTCTTCAAGACAACTTCGGTGTTGTAGAAGGATTGATGACTACTATCCACGCTTACACTGGTGACCAAATGATCCTTGACGGACCACACCGTGGTGGTGACCTTCGTCGTGCTCGCGCTGGTGCAGCAAACATCGTTCCTAACTCAACTGGTGCTGCTAAAGCTATCGGTCTTGTAATCCCAGAATTGAACGGTAAACTTGACGGATCTGCACAACGTGTTCCAACTCCAACTGGATCAGTTACTGAATTGGTAGCAGTTCTTGAAAAGAACGTTACTGTTGATGAAGTGAACGCAGCTATGAAAGCAGCTTCAAACGAATCATACGGATACACTGAAGACCCAATCGTATCTTCAGATATCTTAGGTATGTCTTACGGTTCATTGTTTGACGCAACTCAAACTAAAGTTCTTGACGTTGATGGTAAACAATTGGTTAAAGTTGTATCATGGTACGACAACGAAATGTCATACACTGCACAACTTGTACGTACTCTTGAATACTTTGCAAAAATCGCTAAATAATTCTTGAGTCAATAAAAGCAAGGCCTTCTGGTCTTGCTTTTTCTATATGGAAAAATGGATGCTAGTGTCATCCATTCTTTTTTAATTCTGTTTCAAATGTATCCGAGAGGGCAGTAAAACTCAATTTTTCGAAGGTGAGTGGATGAGTAAAGGAAAGTCGAAAGGCATGGAGCATCAGCCGGCTTGCTTTTGATCTAGAGTTATAGAGAGGATCGCCTAGGATAGGATGCTTGTGATAAGAGAGGTGAACACGAATCTGATGCGTTCGACCGGTCTTTAGTTTGCAACGAACCAGAGAAGTCTTGTTTGGAAATTGCTTTAATCGATTGATATGCGTTTCAGCCTGTTGCCCATTTTTAGCGTCCACTACTCGTTTTCTGCGATCATGACGATCACGTCCGATCTTATCTCGGAAGATCAGTTCTTTACTCCCTACTTGCCCCTCTACGAGTGCCCAGTACTCACGAGCGATTTCCTTTTTCTCCAACAAACGATTGAGAATGGGTAGGATAAAAGGATTTTTAGCAAAAAGCACTAAACCACTTGTTTCCATATCCAGACGATGAACGACATAGCAAGTTTGCCCAACGTAGGCAGAGACATGGTTGAGAAGGGCGATTTCATCAGGTTGATTCCCATGTGTTTTCATACCCTCAGGTTTGTTGACGATAATGAGATGTTGGTCTTGATAAACTTCCTCAACGAGGTCTGGATTGCCCCAAAGGATTTCCTTTTGGGGATAATCTTCCTCGTCAAAAGTCAACTGGCAAACGTCACCTGGTTTGACCATCTCGTTCCAGTGAACTTCTTCGTGGTTAATTAAGATGTTCTTCTTTATTCTCAAAAAATGGCGAATCTTTCTAGGAATGAGGAGTTGCTCCTCTAGGAATTGTTTGACCGTCATTTGAGGCAAGGATTCGGGTAATGTAAATGTGAATTGCATATAGATATTGTAACAAAAAAAGCCCTATTTGGATAGGGAGTAGCTAAATTCTTGAGTTCCTATGGTGAAGATGATAAAATAAACGCATGAAATTAGATAAATTATTTGAGAAGTTTCTTTCTCTCTTTAAAAAAGAAACGAGTGAATCGGCGGAGCCTGATTCGACTAGCATGCGTCGTTCACGGAGCGATAGAAAAAAATTGTCCCAAGTAGGCCCAATTCGGAAATTTTGGCGTCGTTATCATCTGACAAAGATCGTCATCATTTTAGGGTTAAGTGCTGGTTTGTTAGTAGGAACCTACCTATTTGCGATAGCCAAGTCTACCAATGTCAATGACTTACAAAATGCCCTAAAAACCCGAACTCTGATTTTTGACCGCGAAGAAAAAGAGGCAGGAGCCCTATCCGGTCAAAAGGGAACCTATGTTGAGCTGGCAGATATCAGCAAAGACTTGCAGAATGCTGTCGTCGCGACAGAGGACCGTTCCTTCTATAAAAATGATGGGATTAACTACGGTCGTTTCTTTCTAGCCATCCTTACAGCAGGCCGTTCTGGAGGGGGGTCCACCATCACTCAACAGTTGGCGAAAAATGCCTATCTTTCCCAGGACCAGACAGTTGAACGGAAGGCCAAGGAGTTTTTCCTTGCCTTAGAGTTGACAAAGAAATACAGCAAGGAGCAAATCCTTACTATGTACCTCAATAACGCCTACTTTGGAAATGGGGTATGGGGTATTGAAGATGCAAGTAAGAAATATTTCGGTGTATCGGCTTCACAACTAACACTTGATCAGGCGGCAACTCTAGCGGGGATGCTCAAGGGACCAGAATTGTATAATCCATTAAATTCTGTTGAAACTTCGACCAACCGAAGGGATACTGTTTTGCAAAATATGGTTGCGGCGGGTTATATTGATAAAAATCAAGAGACCGAAGCAGCTGGAACAGATATGGCTTCTCAACTGCAAGATAAGTATGAAGGGAGGGTTTTAGATTATCGTTATCCGTCCTATTTTGATGCAGTTGTCAACGAAGCGGTTTCCAAGTACAATCTCACAGAAGAAGAGATTGTCAACAACGGCTATCGAATCTATACAGAGCTTGACCAAAACTACCAAGCCAACATGCAGGTTGTTTACGAAAATACCTCACTGTTTCCAAAGGCAGAAGACGGAACACATGCCGAATCAGGTAGTGTTGCTTTAGAGCCTAAAACAGGTGGGGTGCGTAGCGTTGTTGGCCGCGTAGCTGGCGATGACAAACCAGGCTTCCGCAATTTCAACTATGCCACTCAGTCTAAGCGTAGCCCGGGCTCAACCATTAAACCTTTAGTCGTTTATACACCTGCAGTAGAAGCAGGATGGGCCTTAAACAAGCAACTGGATAATCATACGATGCAGTACGATAGTTATCAAGTGGACAATTATGCGGGCATTAAGACATCTCCAGAAGTACCTATGTATCAGGCTTTGGCTGAATCACTCAATTTACCGGCAGTTGCGACTGTAAATGCATTAGGTATTGACAAAGCTTTTGACGCTGGGGAGAGATTTGGCCTGAATATGGAAAATGTTGATCGAGTTCTTGGAGTCGCTCTCGGTGGAGGTGTAGAGACGAATCCCCTCCAGATGGCGCAAGCCTATGCAGCCTTTGCTAATGAAGGCCTGATGCCTGAAGCGCATTTTATCACTCGTATTGAAAATGCCAGTGGACAGGTCATCAAGAGTCATAAAAATTCCCAAAAACGAGTGATTGATAAGTCGGTAGCCGATAAAATGACCAGCATGATGCTAGGAACATTTACCAATGGTACAGGAATTAGTTCGTCGCCAACAGATTATGTTATGGCTGGAAAGACAGGTACTACTGAGGCTGCTTTTAATTCAGTATATACTAGTGACCAGTGGGTGATTGGCTATACTCCAGATGTGGTAATTACCCACTGGCTCGGTTTCCCGACGACGGATGAAAACCATTATCTGGCAGGTTCGACATCAAATGGAGCAGCCCATGTCTTTAGAAGTATGGCTAATACCATTTTGCCTTACACTCCAGGTAGCACTTTTACAGTTGAGAATGCTTATAAACAAAATGGTATTGAACCAGAAAATACGAAAAAGCAGGTCGTTGAAAATGAAACGAACCAGTCCGAGGATCCGCTAGAAGATATTCGTAGCCGAGCTCAAAATCTTGTAGACGAAGCGGGACGTGCGATTTCGGATGCAAAGATAAAAGAGAAAGCCCAGACAATCTGGGACTCTTTCGTCAATCTCTTTCGTTAAGAGGCTTGTCAAAGTCTAGGTTTCTTGTTATAATAGATAAGATGGAGGCGTTATGGCACTAAAAAAAGCAAGCCTAGCTTGTGCAGTTTGCGGTTCAAGAAATTACTCAATCAAAATTAGTGGGAACCCCAAGCCAACACGACTAGAAGTAAATAAATTTTGTAAACATTGTGGAAAATATACGACACATAGAGAGACGAGATAGGAGAGAACGATGGGTTTTATTAAGGATATCTTCAAACTTCTTAAGGAAACAACATGGCCGACTCGCAAAGAAAGCTGGAGAGATTTTCGCTCTATTATGGAATACACAGCCTTCTTTGTGGTCATCATTTATATTTTTGACCAATTGATTGTTTCAGGTTTGATTCGATTTATTAACATTTTTTAGAAGAAAAGCGGAGAACTTCTGCTAGCTTTCTTCTATTATGAAAGGAAATATCATGGATAGTTTTGACAAAGGATGGTTTGTTCTACAAACTTATTCTGGCTATGAAAATAAGGTAAAAGAAAATCTATTGCAACGTGCACAAACGTATAACATGTTGGATAATATTCTACGCGTTGAGATTCCAACACAAACCGTGCAAGTTGAGAAAAATGGAAAGAAAAAGGAAGTTGAAGAGAATCGCTTTCCGGGTTATGTCCTTGTAGAAATGGTCATGACCGATGAAGCATGGTTCGTCGTTCGAAACACACCTAACGTAACAGGATTCGTTGGCTCACACGGTAACAGATCAAAACCAACTCCACTATTGGAGCAAGAAATCCGTGATATTCTGGTTTCAATGGGACAAACTGTTCAAGAGTTTGATATTGATGTTGAAGTTGGGCAGACTGTCCGCATCATTGATGGTGCTTTTGCAGATTATACAGGTAAAATTACTGAAATTGATAATAACAAAGTGAAGATGATTATCTCTATGTTTGGTAATGATACGATTGCAGAAGTAAACCTAAACCAAATTGCAGAATTATAACCTAGAGAGGCCATGCCTCTCTTTTTGTATGCAGTTGAGGCAACGAGAAATACAGAAGAGGAGAAGAAGATCAAAGACTAGGTTCTTTCTGCTAAACTAAAGGCAGAAAGGAGAGGTTTATGAATCTAAAAGAATTATACGAAGAAAGCAAGGGAATCGTTCATAAGTGCCGCAAAGCATACCATTTACATCTGTGGGAGAAAGAGGACTGGGATCAGGAGGGGATGATGTGCCTCTATGAGCTAGTGGACC
>NZ_RJVZ01000016.1:0-32681 GCF_003944215.1 Streptococcus oralis
ATTTCATGCTTCTATCTCAATATTATCAAGGGTTTAGACCATCTTAAGTCAATTGTACATAAACTTTTAGTTTTATAAGAAACAGGTCTTTGTGTGTATGTAATCCGGAAAAATGATAATAACTTATGCTTGTTTGTCAATTTCTCTATAATATTTCAATTGCCATTTTTGTGTTGCTAGAGCTGTTTTAATTAAATTTGTGCACTAAGGAGGATAAAATCTCATAGACATTTTTCCTTTGCAATTTGTTGTTGAGAGAATTTTTTATGAATAGCCACCTCTTTTGGAATAATAAATAGTTCCACCTTATCTTTATCGATGACAACGATAATCAGCTCAGTCCCAAGATCTTCATTGGTATAAGGAACATTCTTGTTATCCTGGTCTTTGTCTTTTTTTCAGAAAACGGTAAAATATCCTTCTTTTTTCGGTGTTTTTTTGCCAATTCGTATTTTTCATTGTATTTTTCTTCAATGAAATCAAAATCGCCATAAAAATTATATAGAATATCGCGTATTTTCATTATGATGTATGTCCTCCTTAGCAAATAACTTTTCCAAAGAATAATACTGTTTCCAACAAAATTAGCTACCGACTATACTCATCTTTTTTATTTATTACCATATAGCAGGATATCAAGATGACGAAGATTTTAATCAGGTAAGTTTCGTATCGATCAGTATCTATGGTTAGCTGAGACAAGACGTTAATGATCGAATGAGTCATAACGCAAATCCAAAGATTCTTTGTTTTGATATAAAGTGCCGAGAGTATGAAAGAATTTGTCAGCAATCCAAATAAAAACGGTAGAATTTGCAGAGTTGCTAGGGAACCATCTATGTAAAAGAACAACAGATGCCAAATCGCCCAGCTGAAAAAGGTTAGGATTGTTGAGTGAAAATACGGCAACTTCTCTTGTAAAATTGGTTGAAAGACATATCACCATCCAATCTCTTCTATACCACCAAAGACAATAAATTTGAAGAACATCAAAAATGGGAGATACCAGCTAAATTCTATTATTTTCCCACCAAACATTAGAAAAGAAAAATCAAGGATAATTAGGAAAAAAGATAATAAATAATGTTTATAACTAATATGGATGTTAAAAAAATCTTTTACGATCTTCTTAAAATGAATATGAAAATAGTGACTTGCAACAATTATTCCCCAAAGAGCTGAAGAAATCCCACCAACAATGATTCCTAAAACAGTTAATAGACTGGAATGAACAGAAAAATGATTCAAGAAAAAGAAAAGGAGACAAACTGATACTATTTGGCTAAATGTACCTAGCAAATATACCGCAATTGTCTTACTTCTTTTCATAGAGAATCCTTTCAAATTTATTTTACATAAAATAAATTATGTAAAATAAATTACAACAACAAATCTTTGACTTTCCCAATTTCACTTTTTGGAATCACCAGGTGAATCATATCACCCAGATACATTCTAGTTGAGCCGTTAACTGTTTGGCTTTTGCCATTATGGACTTGGGTGGTGATGAGTACGTTGTGTGGTAAGTTGAGTTCATGGACTTGTTTTCCTGCAATTTTATCTGAAACAGGGATTTCGATAAGAGTTACTTCTCCTTCGTCTGTCGCTTCTTCTGGCAGCATTTTCTCCAACATGGCTTCGTATACTGGAGCACCCTTTAGTAGATCCATAATAATGTAGGCTACTAAGGTTACAAGTCCAAGGGGCATGAGGTTTCGAATGTCTCCTACCATTTCGGTTACAAGGATCATGGCTGTTAGGGGAGCCTTGGATATTGCTCCAAAGTAGCCACTCATTCCTAAAATGATAAATATTGGAAATTGTTCCTGACTGACAAGACCAAGATTCACACAAATGACGCCGACTAGGGCACCAAGTAAGGAACCAAGGGCCAATATTGGTAGGAAGATTCCTCCTGGAAGACCACTTCCATAACTAACCATGCTCCAAACAAAGCGAATCAAAAAGTAAGCTAATAGAACTTGGAAACTGAAATCTTCCTTAGTTAGGGAAAGAACAAGCTGATTTCCCCCACCGAGAATTTGTGGTAGAAAAACCCCTACTGGTATGATAAGGATAAAAGCTAAGATTGGATAATAAGCTCTTTCTAAATGGATCTTTTGACCAAGCCAGTCATATACTTTGCTGACATTTAGCACAGCTTTCTCATAAAGAAAACCTGATAATCCGAGAAAAATACCCATGAAAAGATAAATCCAGTACTGATCTAGAGTCATGAGAGGGATATTGTCAGGCATATCCAGTACGGGTGTTAGGCCAAATATGAGTAGAGAGACAAAGTTTGCTACAATGCTGGCTGCTAGAGTGGAAACCCAGAAAAATCGTGAAAAGTGATGATAGACTTCTTCTATTACAAAGAGGAGGCCTGCAATTGGTGCATTAAAGGCAGCTGCTAATCCTGCTGCAGCACCACTAGCAATTAAGGAACGTTCCTCAACTGGACTCGATTTGAGCCATTTAGCAATGCCCTTACCACCAACTGCTCCAAGTTGAATACTTGGCCCTTCTCGACCTAGCATGAGTCCACTAGCAATAGCTAGAATACCTAGAATATATTTCCTCCAGAGAACACCCCACCAATTAAGCGACATGAGTCCTTTTAATTCGGCCTCAACTTGTGGGATCCCTGATCCTTTGATATCTTTCTCTGAGCGAGTTAATTTAGCACTGAGCCAGCAGATGAGTATGTAAAACAGAACAAGGACAAAAAGATTGCGCACTAGGTGCGCTTGATCTTGATAGAGGCCTTGTATCAGGTGGAAGCCTTTTTCGATTAAGAAACGAAAAGATCCGACGATTAGCCCGACAACTAGCCCGACGATAATCCCTCGCCCAACTTGGGATAATATGGTACTTGAGGCAAAGGCAAATTCTTTCTTGGATCGGAGTATTTCTGACTGTTCCTCCATAATCATTTCCTCCAATTTAACTTTCTTTATTTGCTGCAACCAGTGATTTTATCGGTTCAAAACTGGTTCGATGAATGGGAGTAACTCCTAGTTTATTGAGACCTTCTAAGTGTTTTGCTGTTCCATATCCAGCATTTGCAGTGAAATCATATCCAGGATACTGATTGTCGTAATCCTTCATTAAATTATCTCGTGTTACTTTGGCCACTATGGACGCAGCTGCGATAGAGAGCGAGTTAGCATCTCCCTTGATAATTGCTGTTTGGGAAATTGGTAAATCAAGCCGCATGGCATCAATCAAGAGGTGCTCAGGCTTGGGACTGAGCTGAGAGATTGCTTCCTTCATAGCAAGCTTGGTTGCTTCGTAGATATTGACTTGGTCGATGACATGATTATCCATGATTCCAATGCCGATTACCAATGCTTGATCTTGAACGGCTTGAAAAATTTCCAAATGTTTCTTTTTTGGGATTTTTTTACTATCGTTGAGGCCTCTGATTTTACAATTTTTAGGCAAGATTACCGCTGCAGCGACCACAGGTCCAGCAAGTGGACCACGGCCGACCTCGTCAACGCCTGCTATTAGGGTTAATCCTTGTTTATAAAGCGCCTTTTCATAGGAAAGCATAGATTCCAAACGAAGGTCTTCATCCAGTTCTGCCTGAATGGCTTTTTTCCGCTTGCTGATTTCCTTTTGAACTCCAGTTCGGCTATCTTTTTCCAGTTCAAGAAAAAGAGAATTATCTAGGTCTTTGACAGTCGCAAGAAGTTCCTTGATTTCTTTAATCGTCGTCATCGATGTCGTCCAATGTATCTAAGGTATAGTTACCGAGTTTTCCATCACGGACTTCCTTGACGAAGAGGCTGTAAAAGCGGTCGTAGTCGTCACGGAAACCGAGGGCACGTGTCATATCCATGATGATAACAGGCGCTTCTTCTTCTATCTTCATTTGTTTGAAGCGTTCAGCTAGCTTTTCTGGATAATGTTTTTTGAAATAATTGAGACCAAAAATGGTCACCTCATCCATAGGAAGCAACTGGTCTTTGATAGCTCCAGTCAAGGCTAGTTTTAGAGCGACGGTTTCATCTTCGAACTTAGGCCAAAGAATCCCTGGTGTATCTAGGATTTCAAGGTCTTTATTGGTTTTGAGCCATTGTTGCCCCTTGGTAACACCTGGTTTATTGCCGACAACTGCAATCTTTTTCCCAGCCAAACGGTTCATGAGAGTTGACTTACCAGCATTTGGAATTCCGATAATCATGGTCCGCAAGGTTTCAATTTTGATACCGCGTTCTTTCTGGCGTGCAATCTTATCAGCCATGAGCTTTTTAGCCGCATCTGTCACAACTTTTACAGTCACTTGCTCTTTAGAATTGATAGCCAGTGTTTGAATCCCCTGTGATTCAAAATATTGACGCCATTCTTTAGTCATTGATGGATCAGCCAAATCTGCCTTGTTCAAAATCAAAAGTTTGGGTTTATCACCAACAATTTTGGTTAACATAGGATTTTGACTAGATAAGGGTAGCCGAGCATCCACCAAAATTGTCACAAAATCAACAAATTTTAAATTCTCCTGAACCTGTCGCCGAGCCTTAGACATGTGGCCCGGAAACCATTGAATAGTAGCCATAATATTTTCTCCTTCCGACTAAAAAAACGTAATAAAACGTTTTCTTTCTCACCATCTATTCTATCATAAATTAGGTGCTTTTGCACAGGCTTTGACTAAAATAAAACCACACTATAGCACATAACTTAATTTATGTAATTAAACATTTGCTTGACTTTTTTTGCTAACAGGTATATACTTAGTGTATACTAATTCGTGGAGGTAGAGCAATGAATACAGTAAAGACTCGGAAGGTGGGGAATTCTCTCACTGTGACCATTCCTAAAAATTTAGGTATGACAGAAGGTCAAGAAATGGTTGTCTACAAAGGGATTGACGGAGTCATTGTCTTAGCTCCAAAATTAAAAGATCCCTTTGATGGGATTACTGATTTGAGAATGACAAATGATTTTGAAGGGGTAAGGTCACTTGATAGCGAAATCTGACTATATTCCTGAGAAGCAAGATATCATTTGGCTTGACTTTGATCCATCAGTTGGTCGAGAAATCCAGAAACGGCGACCTGCCTTGGTAGTTTCTAGGAGAGAATATGCCTTGCAAACTGGTTTTGTGGCTGTCTGTCCCATCACTCATGGCCAACAACGTTTGGCAGAGAAAGGCTTGCTCGTTCCTGTCTCGTCGGATAAGGTAGATGGCGCTGTCAATCCATTTCAACTATATACATTTGATTTTCGGATGCGTAATGCTCAAAAAATAACAAGAATGGACACACAATGTTTTCAGAAAGTCGTCCAACTTTACCAATACATTTTTGAAGATACATAAATCCTACCATGCATAGACAAGGTAGGATTTTTTCTATATGAGTAACCTATCTAAAAATGGGTGAAGGCAATTGAGGAGAATTCCTCTAATCCAGCTTTCTTGTGCAGATGATAGATGTTCTAGCTGAAGGCATTCTTTTAGAAAATCACGGACTTGTTCTGGTGCAATTTCAAACTCAAAGGCTTTCATCTTGTAGAAAAAGTCGATGAGATGCTCAGATAAGTAATCATCTGAAAAGGGAACTTCACCACTTTTTCGATATTCTAATAAGAGCCGAGCAAATCGGGATTTTTCTTCAGGAAGCTCACGGAAATAAGAATTAAGAAGCCAAGTTTGTTTCTGCTTTCGTTCAATCGGATCTTGATTTGCAATTCGCTGATCCTTTTCCAGCTCCTTTTGGTTTTGTTTAGCCTTGATAGCCCGTTCTTCTCTATTTTTACCAAAGAGGATTTTTTCCCACTTTCGTTCTTCTTGGGTTAGGGTTTCTGTAAAGCCAAAGTAATCTTGATAGGCTCGTTCTGCAGGACCCATGGCAAGAATGAGATTGTCTGCGTATTGCTTAGCGATTTTATCTCTTTTCTTGCGTTCTTTCTCTGCTTGAATCCGTAAATGCTGCTCGTAGTCGATTTTCTCCTTGCCTAGTTTGACAAGGTAGAGTTGGTCATCGGTCTTACCAAGTAAAAAAGGTTTGATACACTTTTCCAGCACTTCTTCCATACGAGCCTTTTTCTTTGGCTCTGCCTTGGTCCAACTTCCGCCTTGAAAGACTTCTAGGAAGAGCTGATAATCTTTCTCAGGCGCGAATTGATTGCCGCGATTGGCTTTGAAAACACCTTTCCCCCAAAACCATTTTAGAAGTCGTTCGTCAAAATCGCTTTTATTTACCTTGATTTTTCCCTTTTTTTTAACTTTTCTAGTCAGATTTTCAACCTTTCTGAGCAGTTTTTCCTCCTCTTCCAGTTGCTGGTCTAAAGTCAGTCGATGAAAATGACGAACACAATCACTGCCAATCGGAAAAAGGCGTTGGCCTGTGACAGTATTAAAGAGTTCGTAAGAGTATTTAATGGCATTTCCGCAGATACAATTACTGCGCCCAATGCCATTAAAAATCAAGGAAACTTCATTCCATTCCTTGGTAGCTTGATCCCAAGTATCGGCTTTTGAAGCCTGTAAAACCGCATCGTGCAGAGATTTTCTAACTGGAAGTGTCATGAGGTCTCCTTTCTAATACTCAATGAAAATCAAAGAGCAAACTAGGAAGCTAGCTGCAGGTTGGTCAAAGCACTGCTTTGAGGTTGTAGATGAAACTGACGAAGTCAGTAACCTTACATACGGCAAGGTGAAGCTGACGTGGTTTGAAGAGATTTTCGAAGAGTATAAATTATACTTTTACAACTTGAACCTCGTCTTTACCGAGTAAAATTAGGTATTTTTCAATATTTTCAATCAAATAGGCTCGAGATAAAGCCTCTCCGTATAGGGCTAACTGACCACGGTAGCGGTCTATGAGTTGACTTGGTTGATCATAACGGTCAGTCTTGTAGTCAAAAAGAACGATGCGATCCTCATAAAGCAGATAGCCATCCAAGATCCCACGGACAACGAAGTCTTCCTGACTCTTTTGGTCTCGTTTAAGCATGGAGAAAGGTTGCTCGCGATAGAGATGGCCGGTATTAGCGAGAATTTCCTGACCAAGTGCTGTATCAAAGAATGCGAGAATTTTAGAAAGATTGATCTTGTCTCTTACAGCTGGACTAGTCTGAACTTGTTTAAGAGTATCTTTCAGGCTAGCAAGTGTTGGTTGCTGACTAAGGTCAATTCTTTGCATCAGTTCGTGGGTTGCACTACCAATCTCAGCTCCTGTTACCTTTGCTTTAGTTGAAAAATCAGGTAAAGCAAAGCTGATTTGCTTTTCCGGTGATTGAGTTTGGTTAGTAATTTCTACCCCTTCCATATCCATAACAGGTTCGTAGAATTTCTTGATTTGACTTGGGGTTTGAACACTTGGTAGTTCAATGGCTGCGCGGTGAAGAGTATTATAAACTTCCACCTCTTTCAGCATTTCCAGAGCTTCTTTGATGGTTTCTGACTGGCGATTGTCTGCTTGAGAGCTATCTTGGAGAGGACTCTTGTTTTCCAATTCACCAATAGCTTCTCTGGTAAGCTGATCTTCACCAACAAAGCGATAGCTAAAGTTGAGATTGTCCTTGGCAAACACTTTGATGATAGCCCAAATCCAATCTTGAAAATTCTTGGATTGCAATCTGGTATTGCTACCTAATTTTCCGCTCTCAGCTGCCGGGTATTCCTTTGCTTCCAGCTTTTCACGAGAACCCTTGCCAACAAGATAGAGCTTTTTCTCAGCTCTCGTCATGGCAACATACAGCAGACGCATCTGCTCTGAATAGCTAGCCAGTTGCAATTCTTCTTCATTCTGCGTATAAGTTAGGCTGGGAATGGAGAGTTTGATGGTTTTAGGATAGTGTGCTTCCACTGCTCCTGTCTCTACCTTGGCAATGTATTTGACACCAAGCCCATTTTGACGACTGAGAATGACGTCTGACATCGAATCTTGCTTGTTGAAGTCCTGATCCATGTTGAGGATAAAGACGTAAGGGAACTCCAGCCCTTTGCTCTTGTGAATGGTCATGAGTTCCACGGCATCTTTAGGCGGTGCGACGGCTACGCTTGCGAGATCGTGCTGGGCTTCTAGGACTTGGTCAATCATACGTATAAAACGCGACAAACCCTTGAAATTACTCTTTTCAAACTGGTCAGCTCGCAGAGCTAGGGCGTAAAGATTGGCCTGTCTGGCTGGACCGTTTGGCAAGGCTCCAACATAGTCATAGTAAAAACGGTCATTATAAATCTTCCAAACCAAGTCATAGAGAGAGTGGGTTTTGGAATACAGGCGCCAAGAAGACAAAATATCTATGAATTGATCTAGTTTTTCAGCTAGTTCTGTGTGAATCAAGTCTTTTTGGACGGTATCCTGTTTTTGAGCATTAACAAGTTTCTCATAAAGATTCTCTTGGACTTTATCAGCTGCTTTCTGAAGGGACAAGCGTGCCAACTCGTCCTCATCAAAGCTAAACATAGGAGACTTCATAAGGGCAACCAAGGCATAGTCTTGCAAGGGATTGTGAATGACACGAAGGGTGTCTAGCATGACTTGTACTTCTAGGGATTGGAGATAATTGTTTTGCTCGCCGTCGGTTTTAACAGGAATCCCGTACTCTGACAGAGCGAGGAGGATCTGGTCATTGCGACTACGACTGGAAGTCAAAAGGGCAATTTCTTTGAAGGCTACACCTTTTTCTTGATGGAGCTTCAGGATTTCCTTGATGACTAGACGCATTTCCCCAGTGAGTTTCGTTTCTGTTTGGCTCTCTTCCTCCTCTTGCCCACTATCGTCCTTATCGTAGAGGAGAAATTCTGCCTTGTCGTCTGGATTAGGAGTCAGTTTAGTATTAGCAAAAACAAGCTGGTGCATGCTGTCATAGTTGATTTCGCCGACCTCTTGGTCCATGAGACGTTCAAATACATGGTTGGTTGCTGACAGCACTTCTGAACTACTACGGAAATTTTCTTTAAGAAGAATCAACTTGCCTTCTTGAGGATTTTTCGTATAGCGTTGGAATTTCTCATTGAAAATCTGTGGATCTGCCTGACGGAAACGGTAGATGGACTGCTTGATATCCCCCACCATAAAGCGATTGTGACCATTCGACAACAATTCCAGCATTCGTTCTTGAATGTGGTTGGTATCCTGATACTCATCGACCATGACTTCGTGGAATCGTTCCTGATAAGCCTCGCGGACTTGTGGGAAATTCTCTAAAATCTCAATGGTGTAATGACTGATATCAGCGAATTCAAAAGCATTTTCCTGGCGTTTACGTTCACGATAAGCCTCCACAAAATCACTCATGAAGGTTTGGAAAGTTTTAGCTAGCTCCCAGGTGTCTTCATGATAACGCTCTTGGTAGTCGAGAATCGTTATCTGGTCCGCCAGTTGTCCTAGTTTAGCAAACTGAGCCTTTCTCTCATCGTTATAGGCATCAGCCAGTGGCTTCAATTCAGCCTTACGACTGGAATTGGCTAGAGCACGACCATTTTTCTCCTTAGAGATGGCGACAACACGCGCAAGCACTGCTTGATAAGCTTGGCTATCGGACTCTTGATTTAAGGAGCCAATTTGATCCAGAACCAACTGCACATTTTCTAAATAGGCAGCTTTGGGAAACTCCTTGGCATCATTATCCAGATGATAACGGAGGAAACTTTCCAAATCCCAAAGCATCTGCTTGATTTTCTCAGTTAGTTTTTCTTTTTCACTAGTAAAATCAGCTTCTCCAAATCCTTTGAGGAAAGACTCACTAAGCCATTTTTGAGGATTACTAGTGGATTGAAGGAAATCATATATTTTGTAGACTTGCTGGCGCAGACCTCGTTCATCCTTTCCTCGCCCAGCAAAGTTCTTCACCAAACGACTAAATTTCTCTTTATTCTCACCTTGGTAATGGTCTTCAAAAACCTTATGAAAAACTTCGTTTTTTAAGATTAGCTGTTCACTTTCATTTTGTAGAATACGAAAGTTCGGTGCAATATCAATCAGATAGCCATGTTTGCTGAGAAGCTTTTGTGTGAAGGAGTCCATGGTTCCAATGGCCGCGTTTGGCAGATCTGCCAACTGTCGTCCCAAGTGTTGTTTGAGATCAACATCATCGGTTTCTTGGATTTGCTGGCTTATTTTTTTCTCCAAGCGTTCTTTTAGTTCAGTAGCAGCCTTGACAGTAAAGGTTGAGATAAAGAGTTGAGAAATTTCCACACCACGCGCTAACTGATCCAGAATGCGCTCTGCCATGACAAAGGTTTTCCCTGAACCAGCAGACGCTGAGACCAGAATATTTTGCCCTGCGGTATAAATGGCTTCGATTTGCTCGGTTGTTTTCTTCTGTTCCTTGCTCGAATTCGCTTCTGCTTCTTGCAGTTTTTGAATTTCTTCCTCAGTAAAAAAGGAAATGGGCTTCATCGATTCAACTCCTCTCTCATTTTCTCAAACCAAGCTTGCTTGAGTTTTTCTCCGACCAGACGCTTGCCATCAGCTAGCTCTAACTTCTCTAGAAAACGGGCTTGTCCCAAATGGTAATTGGCTTCAAATCCTGTAATGGCTTGATGTTGCTGAACGTACGGGGCAATGCTTCTGCCATTTTCGGTATAGGGATTGATGGCGAACTGGCCTTCTAAAATCTTCTCAGCTGCTTTCTTGTAAAGATGGGCATTATAGTCTAGTAAGAGCTGGAACTCCTCATCTGTCAGCTGATTGACCTTGTTTTTGTTGTAAAATTCGCCCAAATGACTACTTTCTTTTTCTAAAAAGAGGCCTTGGTATTTCATTGATTTGCTGGCTTCTGCTACTGCTCCAGCCAAATTTTTAACAGCTAATAAAGATTGGACAGGTTCAGCCATTTCTAGGTACATAGCGCCGAAAAAGTTCTGCTCCCCTTCCTTTTTAAGGGCACCAAGATAGGTTGGCAACTGGGAATTAAGCCCATTGAAGAAATGAGGAAACTGGAACTGAGTCAGACTAGACTTGTAGTCCACCACTCCTAGCGCACCATCTGCTTTCAGGCGATCAATACGGTCAACCTTGCCTCGCACATGAACACTGCGACCATTATCCAATTGAATAAAGGTCTGGTCTTTGCCGCCAAATGTTGCTTCCTCTTGGATGGTTTCGATGGCTGGATTATGGCGGAGAATATGGCCAGTTGTCCGCGCGACATCGAGAAGAACTTCCTTGGTAAACTGGGCTTCCAAACTTTCCTGATAAATAGCTTCAAATTCGCGTTCTTGGCTGGTTTCCTTAATAGCTTGCTCCAGACGTTGGTCGAAAGGATTTTCAGTAGGCAGTTTTAAGGCACGTTCAAAAATACGATGCAAGAAATTCCCATGACTACGTGCGTCAGGACGCAGGCGCACTTCTTCCTGCAAACCTAAGACATAACGGAGGAAATAACTGTATTCATTGCGGTAAAACTCCGTCAAACCAGAGGTAGACAGGTAAAACTCTTTGTCAGCTGGATAGAGAGCCTGCAAGGTATCTTTTTCTAATGGCTTGCTGCTTGGACTGGTTGGGATGGCTGGATTTGTAAGACCTTTTTGATCAAGTTTTTTCCCCATCACACGCGCTAGAACCTTGATAAAGGTCACATCTTTTTCATTTTCACTAGAACCTGCCTGCTGATGATAGGCAACTAAGCTAGACAAGAGACTGTGATAAGAACCCATATCTTCCTTAGACAGCCCTTTGTGATGAATCTTCTTCTCTATCCGGCTAAATCCAAAACTCACCAGTTCCTGAAGATAGACCGATTCCTTGCTCTCATTTTCATTGAGAAGACTTGGAGCGGACAACACCAACTCCTTACGAGCAGCGTTGACTAAGGAAAGCATAGTGTAGCGATTTTTCTTGAGGTTTTCACTACTTGCAATCAGTAATTGCGCTCCCTCCTCAGTCGCTTGGTTTAGGTTTTGTCTTTCTTCGTCTGTCAAAAGACTGGTATTTTGCGCGATTTTTGGCAAATGATCCTGAGTCAGTCCAATGGCGTAGACAAAGTCAGCAGTCAGAGGGGCAATCAGATCGTAACTCTGCACCAGAACGGTGTCAACAGTTGCTGGAATGGTGCGATACTGGGACAAACTCATTCCAGAATGGAGCAAGGCTAGGAAATCCTCCAGACTAACTTGTGAACCTGCAAAGACCGTCGTAAATTGTTCTAAAACATGGCAGAAAGCCTTCCAAACTTCGGCTTGTCTTTCCTGTTCAAGAGCTTCCATGGTAGCTGTCAAGTCTTGCATCTGCTTGCTTAAAGCAGCATTTTTTAGAAAAGTATTCCACTTTTGCAAGAGATTTTCAGTCTTTTGCTTCCGACTGGCAAATAAGGTTTCAAGTGGCTCCAAAACTCGCAGACGAAGGGCATTCAAGTGTTCCAAATCAAATTTTCCGTGGTGGGATTTGGTAAAGGTCTGCTGAAAAGCTGGCAAGCCATTGATGCCAAGGTAACGGAGATATTGCTCAAAAGCATCAATATCTGCCTGACTAAGGTCGGTATATAAACCTGTTCTAAGAAGATTGATTAAATCCTCCTGACAAAAACGGTAGCGTTTTAAACGTAAAATAGACTCCACATACTGGGTCAAGGGATGATGAGCCATGGATTCACTTCTACCAAGATAGAAAGGAATCTGGTACTGGTCAAAAATGGTTTTCAGTGATAACTGGTAAGAAGCCACATCCCCTAGCAGAATACGGAAATTCTTGTAACTCAGTTCTGGATGGTTATGTAATTTCTGACGAATGCTGCGGGCTACCAGCTCCAACTCCTCTTTTTGCGTCAAGCAAGACCAGATTTGCAGATTTTCACGGTCTTTCTCATCAACCTCCAATGTTAATTCTGAAAAGTCATAAGAAGATTCTAGCAAACGAGAGGCCTTGTCAAAACTATCCATTTTCTCATGTGTCTGAGAACGATCCTGAGCAGTTGTTTGGTATTTTGCCCCCAAATGATGAAGAAATTCCACACTGGCTTGGTAGAGATTCCCTTCAGTGAACGGACTGATATAGGCTTTCTTGCTTGCATAAGCCCCAATAACAATCTCGACACCTTTTCGATGGAGCAGATCCACTACACGCTCTTCCTCGGCAGAAAAACGGGTAAATCCATCAATAACCAAGGCAATCTGACTAAAATCACTACTTACCTTGTCATTCTCAATAGCCTCAATCAAATGGGACAACTGACTTCCCTGAGCCAACTGGCTTTTATTAAGATAGGCAGTCACTTTCTCAAAAATCAAGAGTAAATCTGCTCGCTTATCCTCATCTGTTAAACTTTCCAAGTCCAAAAAGCTCATCTGAGCAGTCGTCATCTCATGATAAAGTTCAATCAACTGCTGGATAAATTGAGGATCTTGTTTAATAGCACCATAAACTCGCAAGTCCTTGGGATCTAGTTCGGCAAGGCATTTATAAAAAGCCATCCCAAGCCCGATGTCATCTAGGCTCGTCTTAGCTTGCAAATCATTTAAAACCAGGTAACGAGCCATTTGAGCAAAACGCGTAACAGTAATCGCAAAAGAAGCCTGCTGGGACAAGCATTCCAGCACGGCGCGTTCCTTTTCAAAAGAAAGAGAGTTGGGGGCAATGTAGAAGATCCGCTTGCCAGCAGCAACTAACTCCTCCGCCTCTCTGGTTAGGATTTCAGTCAAAGAAGTCCGAATATCAGTATAAAGTAATTTCATCTCTGCCTCGTTTGGTTTATCAAAGTTTCTTACTCTATTATAGCAAAGTTCGCTTCACAGTCCAAATCCAAAATTCTAGTTGACAATCATTTAATTTGCAAATCAATCATGCTTCATCATCCACTTTCATATGCTGAAAGATATAGAGGAAAAAGTCTTTGGAAACTTCAAAATGTCCATAACGAAGTCGAGAAGTATAGTCTTTCCATTCAGGATGTTGTCTGGCTATTTCTATGGAGCAATCTTTGACTGGTTGATAATAATCGACATTTCGTCTAAAGGGAAAGAATCCTTCAAATTGCTCTACTTGATGGGCTTTGTCATCTATAATTTTACCTACGGCCACAAAAGCCTGTAACTTATCTTGACCATTCATATCGTATTTTGGACTATAGTATAAAAGATAGTCACCTTTTTTCATACGATTTAAGGGGCCGCCCTTTCCATGACAGACCTGACAAAAATTTCCCTCAACTCCTCTTAAAACATGGTTCTTCGAAACAACTCCTACCCAATATCTAGGCATTTTTATCCTCCAACTCTACTAAAAAGCGATTAAAAACTTCTCTATCGTTAGATAGTTTTTCAAAAAATTTTTCATCAACACCTTCTACTAAAGGTAAAGCTTGATTGACCTTCTCCGCGCCAGACTTCGTCGCTGAGACCAGTTTTGCCCGACTATCCTTTGGATGTTGATCACGTTTAATGTAGTCTTTCTTCTCCAGTAGCCTAACAATCTGGGAAACCGTCATAACATCCATACCAGTGAACCGAGCAATATCAACTTGCGTTACATAATCCTCTCTATTGCTCAAAAACAAGAGCGAAGTCAAAACGATAAATTGAGGCAAAGTGAGGCCAACTGATTTCAAGACTCTTTTTAAGTTGCTTTCCCACTTGTTGTAGACTTTGATGAACAGAAGACCTGTAGACTCTGTTTCATCATTTTTGTAAATTGAATTAAAGTGATACTTTGACATTATTCCTCCTTAAATATTAAGTATACATATTATATAAGAATTTATTTTGTTTTTCAAGAAAAGGAAAGTCGAATGTTACAATTCTGTCAGNCATTTTATAGTCTATATGCTATAATAAAAGCAAAACACCTAGAAAAGGAAGTCTTATGATTAAACTACTAGCCTTGGATATGGACGGAACTCTCCTCAATGAAGCCAAGGAAATCCCACTAGCCCACATCACTGCCATTCACCAAGCCATTGAAAAAGGTGTCAAACTGGTTCTCTGTACGGGTCGCCCGCTTTTCGGTGTCCTCCCCTACTACAAAAAACTGGGACTGGACCTCCAGAATGAGTATGTCATTGTTAATAACGGTTGTTCAACCCACCAGACCAGTGACTGGAGTCTAGTTGACTGGCAAGAACTCAGTCCAGCTGACATTGAATATCTCTATGACCTAGCTGAAAAAAGCGACGTCCAGTTGACTCTTTTTGATGAGAAACATTATTTTGTCCTCGGTGGCAAGCCAAATGAAATTGTTCAAAATGATGCCAAGCTAGTCTTTTCAGACCTGACTGAAATCTCCCTTGAGGACGCGACTAGTGGCAAGTATCGGATGTTCCAAGGCATGTTTTTAGGCACCAAAGAGCAAACAGACGATTTTGAGCAGCGGTTTGCTGAGGAACTCTGCCAACGATTTAGTGGAGTTCGTTCGCAGCCTGTCATTTATGAAGCCATGCCTCTTGGGACTACTAAGGCTACTGCTCTTTCTCGACTAGCTGCGATTTTGAAGATTGAGCCCTCAGAGATTATGGCCATGGGCGATGCCAATAACGATATCGAAATGCTTCAGTTTGCAGGACTTGGCATTGCTATGGGAAATGCCAGCGACCATGTCAAATCCCTTGCTAATGACGTCACAGCTAGCAATGAAGAAGAAGGCGTTGCGCGTGCCATTGAGAAGTATATTTTATAATTGAGAAGCCCAGTTCATGTCAACTGGGTTTTGTTTTTTTAAGAATCACAAAACTTTAGAAACTCTTTAGAATTACTTGATATTTCTTTGATTTCTATACCTTATACTAAAGTTAGTAAAACAAATCAAAAGGAGAAAATCATGAAAACAGTACTCGAAATTCATGGACTGACCAAACAATTCGGCCAACAAGCTATTCTTCAAGATCTTAGTTTAACGATAAAAGAGGGAGATATTTATGGTCTAATTGGAAAAAATGGAGCAGGTAAAACCACTCTTATCAAAATCATTACACAATTATTGTTTGCGGACAAAGGTACAGTTTCTCTCTTTTCTAGCAAAGAACAAAATGAGTGGACCAAGGCCTTATCTCGAGTAGGTTCTGTTATCGAATCACCTGTAGCTCACAATCACTTAACAGCATACCAGAATCTGAAATATTATTGTATGATACGTCATATTCCAAATGCTGATAAGGTGATTCAAGAAACACTGGATTATGTAGGTTTGTCAGATACAGGTAAAAAAGTCTTTCGTGATTTCTCGCTAGGAATGAAACAAAGGCTTGGCATCGCCATTGCCCTTCTATCCAAACCTGATTTCCTGATTCTTGATGAACCCATTAATGGCCTCGACCCAATTGGAATCAAAGAATTTCGTCTCATGATCCAGCGGCTCAATCAAGAAAAAGGCATAACTATCCTCATCTCTAGCCATATCTTATCAGAACTCTACCTCCTAGCTAATCGCTTTGGAATTTTGGACCAAGGTAAGATTATCCGTGAAATCAGTAAAGCTGAGTTTGAAACACTGAGTGAGGATTATATTGTGCTTAAAACAAGCGATAAAGAAAGAGCTTGTCAGGTATTGAAAGAACAAATCCAGCTCCAGTTTAAGGTTGTCAATCCTGAAAATGAAATCCATATCTTTGGTAATGAACAAGATGTCAAACAGATTCTCAAGCAACTAACTTTAGCCGATGTTGCTATTGATGAGATTTACTTTGCCCGTCAAAACCTAGAAGAATACTTCACACAATTGGTAGAATAGGAGAAAAATCATGATACATACCATTCAAGCAGATTTTTACCGTCTTTTTCGCTCCAAAGGATTCTGGATTACAGAATTCATTCTCTTTGTACTTATGTTACTGGGTGCTACTATTGGTGCTACAGGACATCTAATGGCAGTAAATACAACACCACCAGAGACTCCAACCCATGGTTGGAATGGGATAGAAGCTCTAATCAACGCGTCCAGCAATGGTTCAAACCTCGTTTTTCTCTGCATTGTTCTAGCATGTCTAGTTCTAGGAGTTGATCTAATCGGCAAGCTCTATAAAAATAGTTTGACTGTTGGCGTTTCTCGTACAGAGTTTTTCCTTGCTAAATCCTTTGTACTAGCAAGTATCGCTCTCTTACAGCTCATCGCCAGCCTTGTGATTGCTTTTGTTCCCTCAACTCTACTAAACGGACTTGGTACGATGCCTGATGGTTTTATTACAAACCTCCTCTTAACGATTTTCCTTCAATTTCTCTGCCTCCTTGCTTGGCTTTCGATTGTTTCCTTCATTCTCTATGTGACTCATTCTTATCTTGCCGCATTTATTGGCTATCTAGTTACCTCTATCATTCTTTCTACGCCAATGCTTGTTTTCCCAGACATTGAAATTCTACGATATTTAATTCTAGATTTTGCCTATGCCATGACTGCTGATAGTCAAGCTATTCTTTATACCATAACGGTTTGCATCGCTATCATACTTTTCTTCTCTCTCAGTGGACTGACTGTTTTCAAGAAGAAAAGTTTATAAAAAGAACCTCCTCTAGGATATAGAGGAGATTTCTTCTGTTAAAAGTAAATAAAGACCGAAAACCATTCTCCATCAGTGGCTAGTTTCATACCCGCTCCAAGAAGATGAACCAATTCCTCAGTAATATAGAGACCTAAACCAGAGGATTCCTCTGTGTCTGATAGATTTTCAGAATAAAAACGATTGCTGAGATTATTTATATTCTTGATAGGTTTTTTAACAAGGTTATCAATTTCCAAAACAAGCCCTTTTTCTCTCTTTTTCAAAGAAAGCCGAGCCTTTTTCTTGCCGTGCTTGAGAACATTTCCAAGGAGGTTTTGTAAAATTCTATCCAGCAAGTCTTCGTCAGTCGTCGTTTTCAAACCTGGTTCAACGTTAAAATCAAGATCAATATGCGAAGATTGAAAAACGTCGTAATAGGCTAAAGTCTTCTTTGTTATAAAACTTGATAAATCAAATTCTTCCAGTTTCGGTTTTACTGCTCCTTCCATCAAATGACGATATTCAAGGAGAGCCTCTAAACGTTTGGAAACCAAATCAAGGTGATGGGCTATCTTGTTTAACGTTTCTGGATTAGATTCAGGATTTTTTATTAGTTGCTGAGTATATCCTGAAGCGATTGTTAAAGGTGTCCGAATATCATGAGCGATGTTACTGATTGCCATATCTAGGGTGCGTTTTTCATGCTCCATGATGAGCTGATTCTGTTCCACTTCTTGAAATAGATTCTCAATTTGGTTATGTAGACGCAAAATGGTCTTTGAAAAGAAATTTACACCGATCCTCTTCATACTACCAGAGCGAATCTTTTCTTCGATTTGTCTGCTTAAATCTTTAACTGCTAGATGATAGCGAATCAAAGAAATTGCAAAAATGATGTTAATGAGGAGCAATATTGATAGCAAAATATAAATCATTGCTTGTCTCCTTTTAATCGAACACCAACTCCCCAAATGGTTTCAATGTACTCATGATTTGGATCCAGTTGATGCAGTTTTTTACGGAGATTGCTTAGATGAGTGTTGAGCGTATTATCTCCAGGCAGGTAACTTTCTTCCCAAATCAATTCATAGAGTTCTTCCTTGGTGAAGATTTTTTTAGGATGATGGAGCAACATTTGAAGAATCTGGCACTCTTTCTTTGCAAGGCGAATGGTTTCAGTTGTGCTACTTATTTCAAAACTATCCGCATCGAACTGGATATTTTTAAAGTTTTGTACGAGATTATCAATTTCTCTTCGATCTTCTGACTGATGTTCACCACTTTGGCGTAATTGTACAGTGACTCTGGCAAAGACTTCGTTCAAATCAAAAGGTTTTACTACATAATCATTGGCGCCGTCTAGTAGGTATTGGCTGATGAGCTTTTTATCACCTAAAGCAGTGAGCATGATGACCGGAGTCTGACTAGTTTGTCGAATGGCTTGCAAGACTTGGTCGCCATTTTTCCCAGGGAGCATGATATCTAGCAAAACGAGATCAATGCCTCCTTTATCAAATTGCATGATACCTTCTGTGCCAGAAAAGGCTTGTATCACCTCGTGTTCCTCTGCAAGAAGGGTTCTTAAGATTTCCTGGATTTCATTATTATCTTCAATTACAAGTATGCTCGCCATAAACCTCGTCCTTTCTAAAACTATTATAACATGTTTTGTTAGGAATTCCAGATACAGAAAAACTTCTCTCACATTTTAAGCAAGAAGGAGCTAATGAATATTGAATCTATTTAACCAAATAAGCAATCAGGGTAATAATCCATAAATGGGCTGGGTAGAAAATATAAAAGAAATATTTACTCCAGCTAGTTTCCTTTCCTCGCTGTCCATTATAAAGTGCCATAAAAGGAAATACGGTGATAAAGAGCCAGTCAGAATTGTAAAGCATCATTTCTAGGGTTTGGTACCAAGTATCATAGGTATGGATAGAAGTCACTAACAGGAAGGCCCAAAGTAGAGTATAGAGGAGATTTCGCAATCCCTTACGATTTCTACAAGAGTAACTAATCAAGAGAAATGGTAGCATGGTGATACCACCCTCAGTAAAAAGACAACCGAAAATCAAGAGACCAGCAAGTCCAATCCGACGCCACAACTTCTCTTTTTTATCCAACTCTTTTCTGGGAAAACCAAGCCAAAGCATGGTGACACCGATGGCCAGAGTCAGAAAAATGTTATTAGTGACCATTACTCCTTTAGATGCAAATAGGGCATTGAGGAGGCTATTTCCAGCAAACATGATAAGCGCCCAACTCCAGAGACGGATGAGATAGTCTTTCAGATTTCGAGTATGGATAAAACCTTCCATAGCCATATACGCAAACCAAACTCCTACACAACGGGTCATAGCGTGGAAAATACCTTCCCACAGAGGAGAAACGATCCCGGTGATATGAGGAATATGGTCTAGAACCATTACTGCCACCATCAGATACTTCAACTGTGTCGCATTCCATTTATTCATAATAAACCTCTTTCTTTTTGATCTACATAGAGTATAGCATACATTTTCACGTATAATCGTACACCTATCTTACATTTAAAAAGCCTATCTTACATTTTTGTAAGACAGGCTTATAGCAACTAATTTTTATAAAAGAATATTATTTAATCTTATGCTTATCCATTTTTTCCTGGAAAATATCTGTAATGATTTGGCGCAATTCTTCTCGTTCCTTCTCAGGAATCTCACCACTTCTCTTGGCAACTGCATAGAGCTCTGGATGTTCGATGGAAATTCGCTTTATTGTCCGAGTTGTTGCGTGTTTTCTCACAAAAAATGGGATGCGTTTGATCCATTCCTGAGGTACTAGGGCAAGGATTTTCGCAGCGGTTTCCTTATCGCTAATTTCAGATGTTGTCAGTCCCTGCTTTATCATTTCCTGTTCTTTTTCAGTAAAATCTTTTAATTCCATGATTCTTCTCCTAGTTAGTAAATGACTCTATGGTAGATTATATACTAATCCTGACCAAAGTACAAATAGAATAACATCAAAAAAACTTAGTAGGTCTTCATTTCACTAATCATCACGCGCTACTTCTCCAACTAGCTCAAAATCTATCATATGGTAGTTTTCATCCAAACGAATCAAGGAAAAATATTCATTCCAAAATAGGTGGTCACTGGGACTTTTCCACTGGATACCATACCATAGTTGGGTCGAGTCTACAGGATGTGTAGGCGGAACTGACCATAATTTATCACCAAAGGTTGTTCGCATGGTTCCTTCTTCAATTCTAGTCAGTAAATCCACACCATCCAGCTTATAGGAGATAGCTTTTGATTTTGCTGCTTTGATACGATCTTCATCTAGTTTAAACTGGATAATTCTACAGTCCTCTAAGGCAGTCTCTTTTATTTCATCCCCGTATAAGGCAATACTTCCAAGAATCAAACCATCTTTGCCAAGAAGATAGGGAGCATACGACACAGCATTGCTATCTCGATGAAAACCTTTTTCGATAAAAATACTCTTATCAGCCTGATATTTTTTGATTTTCCCCGAAGAAAGAGCCTCATCATAATCGTTACTAAAGATGTCATTCTCCCTGATGTAGATGTCAAAACCTTCTTTTAGAAGGTCACTCACACTTGTTTGTGTTAGCGTGATTGGCTTATCATCTATCGTCAATTCTGGTGCTTTTGGTGGCAACCCTATCTGACCATAAGCTATCATAAGAAATAAAGCCACCATAAAAGAAACCACAAGCGCAATCATAGCTTTGCCCGTGCGTTTTCTGGCATTAAAAAGTGCCATAATCGGCGGTAGGATGACAATTCTGGCCAAGATAGCATTACCAGTTCCACCCCTACTCATTATTTGTACTACACAAACACCAGCAATCGCAATCATCGACAAGTAAACTAGAAGTTCGCCAAGCCCCATCTTATCTGTAAGAGTTTGTTCATTTACTGGCTCGTCTAAGACGGATTTCCCATTCACTACCAGCCTTTTGAGGAAGAAATACATTCCGAGTCCAATCCCCAAAAATGCCAATGCAAGAAAAGTTAGCGAACTGATTACAACTATTCTACCCATCTCAATTTTCTCCTTAGTTAATACATTCAACCTTTAATTTCTTTTTCAAGGTTCTATTCGCAATCAGTAGCACAAGCAAAAGAAAGGGCGCTCCATTAAGAACAAATATGGGGAAAGCCTTGATAGCAATCCATAATATCGTCCCTTTTTTCTCAATCCAACTACTCCCCCAATCACCATTGATCAATGGAAATAGTGATTCTATGTAACCTTGATACCATAGAAAAAATGGATTTTGGGAGCAATTCGCATTCAGCCAGATAATTATCAAGCAAAACAGAATCAAGTAGACCAGACCGACAAATACACTAATCCGTCTGGTGGTTTTTGTAGCCTGCTGACAGATTCTTTCTTTAGTCTCTTGATTGATCCCTTCCAGAGCACTATTCTTGAAAGTTTCTTTTTCAAATCTGTAGAGTAGATACCGATAGAGGTAATCCTTTCGCATATTGCCTTTCATATAAAACCTCGTCTAAAGCTTGGAGAACGAATTAAAAGTCTTCTAATTCAAGGAATTACAGTCTAGATAATTTGTGATTATTACAGAAGGGGACATAGGACTTTTTTTCAGAGCATATCGACATGCCATGTTTTTTTCATCGCCAAATCCATAGAATTTCTCATCAATCAACCATTTGCCATCTATCAACCTAAGCACAAACTTATGTTTCATTTCCAAAGCTTCCCCATAGTATGGTATGACCGTTGCCAGATCCCCTTTTCGCATGGTAAACCAAACGGAAAAATTTTCTCCTTGTAAATACGAATACTCACTTGGATGGCCATAGGAGTTCCTAGCCCCTTTTGATAAGAGTTTCTCGCTGACACAACCATCAAGGAAAGCCAGATAGCGTTGATGATATTCGTCCATCAATTCCTTCCATTTGGGATGGATCTGATGCGAAGGTATCTTGAGTAGTCCTTTTTCAGCATCGAGTCCCTTGTTGCGTTCATAGATTTCTTCTTCCAAAAAGGTTAATTTCTGTAATAATTCCAATAAGGGGATAAGAGTTTCACCACCATTTTTTTGTATTTTTCTGGGGTGCTTTTTAACGTCAGTTCCATTATTTCCTAACCTCGATATTCATGTGTCAGTTCTGCCAATTCTCTATCAGACAGACTACCATCAGTATAGAGTTTTGTCAGTAACTGATCATCAAATTCAAAAGAATAATATTCTGTCACAAATTCTTGAAATCGTTCGAACGTGTCAAAGATGTAGGCCAATAGCCAGGCTCCATCATTATGATTCTCAATATTATTTTGATGAACTGCACCATCATACCAGATACAAAATGTCGTTTCTTCCCTTTCCTTCAAAGTTAAAAGATTCAGCCATTTTTCGTCAATACCTTCATAAATTCTGTCGATAATGTTCTGATTCCATTGGTCAGCTGCAAACTGATTGAGACTATTTTCATGATCAAATCCCTTTATCAAGACCACTTCTTCTGCAAAAATCACATCCAAAGAATCCCCAGCACCGTTATCAATGCTGTATCGGTTAGTAAGGTCCGTTTCTTTCTTTCGTATCAATCTCAGATAATCTTTGGATGGATCTGTTAAAAAATCATCCAAAACATACAAGGCCTCAAGGCTTTTTTGCATATTGTCCCGGTCTAAGTGCTTCATATCTCACCTTTTCTACCCATCTTTTCCATTACTTGCTAAAATCGCAATTCTTATAGCGAGAAGAGACAAAGCCTGAAATCGAAATCTGAGGAATATTCCATTCATTAGCTAGATAAATTCTACACTCAATTTCATATCCTTTAGGAGTCCTTGCAATAAATTCGTATCTTCCTAATTCTTCATTGTTTCTGTTTCTTTCAATCTTTTCGAAATAGCTTTCTTTAAAAAACTTCTGAAACGCTTCCCAGATCAGCTCTGCTTCATCAATAGATAATTCGACTTTTAGACCATATTTCAATCCAACCTTACATCTCATCTTTCGACCCGTTTCATCAGCTTTGCAAGTTTTTACGCTTCCTTTATTATATACCCAATCCATACTGTCTAATTTATTGATTTTTCTGACCAACAAGTCTTTAAGATCAGTCATTTGTCCTAGAAAGTATTTGCTTGCAATCTCAAAAATCTCCAAATTCTCCAATGCCATCATCCTCTCTTATAATTTGAACCTTTCTTGGCCAGCTTACACTAGTTTCCTAATCCGCATCTACCCAGACATGATATTTTTTACAGTCAAGACATCTGAATAGATAGCCACAAACGGATCTATTACCATCCTCTATTAATATTGGAGCTTGAAACTCTTTATGTATAAAATACTTCTCGTTTTTCTTTTATTATACCACTTAAACGACAAAAGCCTGTAGTTTCAGTGTACTGCAGGCTTACTATGTTGAAAGAAACAATGATGACCACAACATTTATACATTTCAGGTGATGATATTGATAATATGTTTCTTTGTAGTTTTAGAGCTGCAGAAACTTATCTATCAAATAACTCTCGAATGTTTCTATATAATTGATCCCTAATGCTTACTTAGAAATCTAATAGCAGATTTTTTGGCCTTTTCTATTTTTTCAAGATCCATATTTTCTACTGCAGAAGATGGTATCCATCTCTTGCCAAATAATAGTTGAGCTGCTTCTATCATCATACCACAAGCATAGAGGTCTTTTTCTTCGGTAATAGCTTGAATAAAACTGGACTTTGCTTTTTTGGATATAATTTCTGCTTTTACCCTATGAAAGGACAGTTGCATGAGACTTGTCGCAGACCATGCACGACAAAGAGCATCTCCATCACCTAGCATTTGTCTTGTCAAAAGACCAATTTCTTTTTCTGTTCCTACCCAACCTAAAGCTATGACCACCTTTTGACGAAAAATAGTATTCTTTATATCTAAAAGTGAAATGAGAATAGGAATCAGTTGGTCACAAAGCGACCAATAAAAATCTCGATACTTTGATTTAGAAAGGATTTCTGCTATAAGATACGCAGTCAATACACTTTGTTTTTCCTCTTTAACTTCATCCAACTGTTCAAATAGAAACTCTAATCCCTCTCTTCCATGTTTATCAAAGCTACCTTCTAAATGCAGGTTTCTACCTTCATTCCAATCTTTGCAAATCAGTTCATAATGATATGCGATTTCTTGGGAACTACCCAAATTAGCTACAAATTTGATTCTTTTACCAGAAGGAAAGCTTTCATTTTCCAAGTCAAGATATGCTTTTTGTAAATCTTCTTTATCCATTTTTTTGCCTCAAGCTGTTTTATTCTTTTAGAAACGTTTGATAAACCTTTTAACAAATAGTGACCATGACATTACCATTGAGCTCTAAAATCTTCTTGTAAAAATCTTTTATTGCTTGGAAATACTCGCAGATTTCTTCTTTAATCTCTTCCTCTTCGTCATCATAATCCCAAATATCAGGATAAAGATCTGCATTTTTACAAGCTTGCATACTAAAATGCGCCATGGCTTCTTCAATATCAAAGTTCTCCAAAGCTGAACAAATCTCTACTACTTTTGTTTTTTCTGTATAAGCAATATATTCTGCAACATTTTCAAGGGGTGCCACACCCAAAACAGCCACGCTCAAAGGATCATTCCGACTAGGGTTTGAACTTCCAACCCCTGTAAGCACAAAATGAAGAACATCCCACATTTTATCTATATCAAGTAAAAGTTCTGCTTCCTCTTCTACTACCTCAAATTGATCATCTTCTTCCGCATTAAAACTTTTCATTTGATGTAAATACTGATCATTGATATATCTATAATTAGCAATCATTCCCATTTGTTTTTCCTCCAAAATTTCTATGTTGAATGGCATTTTTATATAAGCTCAATTTCGCTCAGGTTTAGTTTTTGCCTGATTTATTGTATCCTCAGATGTTTTCCCTATAAAGTGTTATAATAAAGGTGTATCCAAAATGTGGATTATAGTTTAAAAAGGAGAATAGCGATGGGCTTTTTTATATTTGCTTTGACTTTTTATTTTATTTTTTTCCTATTCTTAGTCTGTACGATTTATCTCTATTTTAAACTGGCGAGTGCCGTTAGCTCCGGCGAAGAAGTTCCTAAGTGGATGTATCAGTTTGGGCAAGGTTTTCAAGGACGCTACCATATTGAATATGAAGACATCACCAATAGGAATGCTCTCAAAGAAGTAAACCTATTTATTTTCTATTTTGTTCTGGCTAATATCCTCACTTTAGTGGCGCTGTATGTTAAAATGGACAATTTTTCAGCAGCTCTTTATACTTGTTTAAAGGCTCAATTTGCCATTGTTGTAGCAAGTATGCTGTTTAGAAACCTTATCAACTTAATGTTATTTATAGTAAAGCGCCCAAGGAAAAACCATCACCGCTATTCATCATCCAATGCGGTTGTTGGTGCTGTCTTTTTGACTACTTTCATCTTTACTTTTTGCATCTTCATTACTGGCTTCCCCGCTCAACCTTTTGGAATACAAATCGATAAGATCAATGTAGTGGTCGGAGAAACAAGAGCTTCAGAACTACTGGACCAGGGGTTCAGCTTTACTGGAAAAAATCCTGAGAGCGAGATTGTGAACAAGCGCAATGACCACTTCTACTATGGAGAACTGCTTGAAATAGTCCGAGATGGTAAATCTTACGGTCTTATGAGCATTACACCAAAGTGGAAAGACACTGATAAGCTCGCGAACTGCGTGGTTACATACTATGAAATCTCAGCAGAGAGCCCGCAACTATCCCAAGTTAACATTAATAACCAAGACCTCTCCAAACTTACAATCAATGACTTTAAAACAAAGAAATTAACAGATATCTTTTCACTGAAACCTGCTGACGCTAAAGAAGTGAAACAGGACACCTACTTCAGTCTGAGACTGCAAACTGCCGACTACGTGCTATGGAATAGCTATCAATTTGTGGCGAATTTCAATAGTGACCAGTCCCCTAATCGATACGGAGTAAGAGCCCAGCATACAATCTGGGAGTGAGAAAATCCCTACTCCTGATAGGATAATGTAACGCTGTCTATCTCTTTGAAATAGGTCTTCATCTTAAATAAAACCCTTATATTTTTATAGGGAACTCCGTCGCTCTCCTCTTCACTAGTGGAGGGTCTTTTTGTTCCAAGCATATCATATAAATCAGCAGTTAATTCTTTTCTTTTATCAAATTCAAAATAGACATCCCCAATATACATACTTGCCGGATCAGAGATGACAGCCTTCATCAACGTTCCCTCTAAAACAGAACATTCCTTATCACTTAGATTTTTGACCTGCACTGTAACTTTTGTATAATACTCCAGACTATTATCATTATAGTCTTTGGACAATATATAGTTTTCGCTATTTTCTCCAGGTTGCAACTTGATCTTTTGAAGTTCTTCTACTGTGGTAGATGATAATTCGAAATGCTTATATAAGCAATCATCGAGTGTATCGCTTCCCAATACAAAAGAAGTCGTGTTTACTATAAATACAAATCCCTTTGAATTCTCAGGGTGTGTTCGTAGTTGGGGTTCCAATTCTTGACGAATTTCTTCAAAAGGTCTTATGTTTAATTTCCCATTTTCTGCGTTGCAAACTTGTCGATAAATACTGGTATCGATTGACCCATCAAGATTCCTCCTCGAGCTCTTTAATCGAATACCACTGATATCCATTCGTACCCCGAAACAATCAGTTTCTACTAAAATAGGATACTTCAGGCTAGTATAGTTGATAAAGTCCAACATCTTGTCATAGGATTCTTTTAGTTGATCTAAATTTGTTACTTCTGTAGAATAGACAAAATTTACGGGATGCAGATAGGACAGGACATCATCACCTAGATTATGATCTTCTTTATACTCCGCAAGAGCTCTTGTGCAGAAGGTTTCTTCAAAATCAGAATGAATAAAAGGTGATCCCATTGCTAGCCAATCATGGGACACACCACAAGTAAAGGGAATATTTGGATAATCCTTCAATGTCACAAACCAATAATAGGGATGCCTGGGATCTTCTTTCATCTCATAAGTATTTTCTCCATAGACGTTATTGAGATATCGAACCAGTCGCTCTTTGTCTTCTTTATGCGAGGTACAGGCACTTAGTAGAAGGGCGCCAACTATAATAATAAATAGACAGGAAATTTTTTTAAACAGTTTCATTTTTTCCTCTTCCTTGCTATCTAATCAATATTCTCTACGATAAAGGGACTTTTATAAGTTGAATTCTTTGACTTGCTTCCTTCTAATGATAGTATGAGTGGATAATAAATTCTTCAACACTAGATCGACTATTTAAATTCGAGTAAGTTACACTAGATTGAGTAAACTCAGATTTGAATTGTATTTTTTCACACTTTTCTCTTGTAATTAACTGTAACTCACCTCACTCTAGCATCTGCAACCTCTGCGATATAAAATACTCTCATCAAATAAATTTGCTCAAATCGTCAAATGAATAATCTTTATAGATTTGATTTGGTTTAAGTACAGAATCAGTTGTAACAGGCAAGTTTTCCAGTAATGTTTCCGCATTTAGTCCTTCTGGTAAGGAAATCAATTCTCCAGCCATGTTTTCCTGTCTATGCGCAGTAAATAGAAACTCCCCTTTTTCTCAATCTATTGCAAAATCATTCATCACTTCAGATTTGGATATGTCTAACAATTCTTCCTGTTGTGCTATAAAGTTTTCATAGATAAATTCATAAAGTGCTTCTTTATCTATTTTCACAACTCTAAGTATGTTAGCGTCCATTGATTTTCATACTCCTTTTAAAGCGAGAGCAAATTATTGTTTTAACATGAATTGACTTGATAACTAACATTATAATAGATCCACTTCAATACCAGCCACATCGAAGATTTCTTTCACGCTATCAAAATTGCTGCTTAAAATAGTTGCTTCTTTTAAGTTTGGAAATTGTTGTAATTCGGATAAGCTGAGCTCATTCAAATCAAATGTTTCATCCTCTCCATCCCATTGTGGAATGATATTCATATAAATCTCATTTCCACCATCCATGTAAATTTCTTTGACCTCTTCAGCATATTTTTTAGGAATAGATAATGCTTCAAAATACTCAAGAGCCGGTCTTATAACTTCCATGCTTTCAGTATCAATCTCTTCTGTACTGTATTGATCAGCAAAATTATAAATATCAAAAGATGGTTCAAGCACTTCTAAATCGTACATTAAGACCTGAATAATGGCTAATTTAAAATTCAAATGATCAAAATGGAGGATTTCTTCAGAATTCACCTTTGTGTTATCGTTTTCTAGATCCAGTTTCTCTTCGGTAACAGTTTGACCATCTCTAGAATTGTCATATAAGTCATGATTAAGCTGCTTATTTCTTCTACGCTTAAAAAAATTAAACATGATTTCTCCTTACTAAGTTTCATCTAAATAAATTTTTACTTTGAGGTATTCCTTGTCTTTGGCATAGGCAAAGACCTCAGAGTTTCGAATATAGTCAAAGATGTTCTCATCAAGATCTTCGTCCCATATAGACTCGCTAAACTCTGCATTCTCACTAGTCGGCTTATAGAAAATATCTAAATGGACTTGATAAAATTCTTCATCGTCATTAGGAACTTGTCGAACCAAGGAGATTTGGAACAAGGGCTCGTTTGATAGTCTAGTAAATGTTCCGGTCTCAAACAAAATCATTTCCTCATCAAATGGTGTGCCACACATCTCTTCAAAGACATTCACCATATCTTCCAAGGACATTTGGTCAGTGATCTTTTCTTTTAAAGATTGGATTAGATGGTTCATCGTTCTCTTCTTTCTAAGGGTTTGCCTCGGTGTTTCCTTTATTATACTACATAAATAGAAAAAAGACTGGAACGAATGGTTGCCCATCATTACAGTCTTTCTCTTCTCATTTTTTTATTCAATCACAAATCCTTTTGGTAAGATGACAAGCTGATTATCCAATTCTTGGCAATGACTTGTTAAATCTGCCGAATCGCTATCTACAAGATAATTTTCTTTTGATTGATTAAAAATTGCTCGGACCTTTTGTCCATCATAATTCCATTCCAAGGACACTACATCAGGCTTGATTTCTTTGAGACTGTATTTCCCATGCTGAATGATTGATGAAGCATCCTTACGAAGCTGAATCAATTTCTTCATGAAATTAAGCATCTCATTGCTTTCGGAAACACGTTCCCAAGGCATAGCACGACGACAATCTGGGTCTGGCCCTCCGTCTAACTCTAACTCGGTTCCATAGTAGAAACACGGTGTTCCTCTTTGTAAAAAGAGGCAGGCTAGGGCAGACTTAACAAGTTGGCTATCTCCCTTGGCAGTAGTCAAAATACGCTCCGTATCATGCGAATCCAAGAGATTGAACATCACTTCCGAAATCTGCTGTCTATAGTACATAGACTGGCTATTGATTTCATCGATAAATTGATAAGGCTTCTTAACCCCTCGCAAGAAATAATCCTTGATACTATCAGACAGAGGATAGTTCATGACTGCGTGGAATTCATCGCCATTTAACCAAGGCTGAGAAGTGTGCCAGACCTCTCCAAGAATATAAAGGTCAGGCTTTTTAGCCAGGACAGCCTTACGGAAATCTCGCCAAAATTGGTGGTCGACTTCATTCGCAACATCTAGGCGCCAAGCATCGATATCAAACTCTTCAATCCAGTAGGTCGCAACGCTCAACAAATAGTCTCTCACTTGAGGATTTGCCGTATTGAGCTTAGGCATATAGCTCTCAAAGGCAAAGGTGTGGTAGGATAGTTCTCTTTTATTAACAAGATTTTCTTTAACGACTGGAAAGTCTTGAATATGGAACCAGTCTTTATAAATAGAATCTTCACCATGTTTGAGAACATCCTGCCACTGTGGAGCTTGGTCTCCGATATGGTTGAAAACAGCGTCCAGCATGATTTTCATGCCTCGCCGATGGGCCTCCTCCACCAGTTTACGGAAGGTTTCCTTGTCCCCAAAATGACGGTCAATTTCGAAATAGTCCGTCGTATTGTACTTGTGATTGCTTGGGGATTCAAAAATCGGACAGAGATAAAGACCTGTAATACCTAAGTCTTGCAAGTAATCCAGATGGTCAATAATGCCTTGCAAATCACCACCAAAGAAATCCTTACTTTTAGGTTTGATAGACGAGTCCCAAGCTAGCACCCCTTCTGGAGAAATCACAGGATTCCCATTAGCAAAGCGTTCTGGGAAAATCTGGTACCATACCGTATCTGCTACCCAGTCGGGAACATGGCAAGCATCAATCTCATGTATATAAGGGATTTTAAATCCATTTCCTTCATAATGAAGGTTTTCTAGCGTGTTTTCAACACAACCCTTATCACCATACAGGATACTCTGACCTTGCTTATCTTTAAGTTCAAAGAGATACTGGAGTCGTGCATAGTCAACTGTAATCTCCACTTGCCAGTAATCAAACAAAGCATCGGAGGTAACTTTGGTCATCTCCTTGATTGCTTCATAACGATCCTCTATAAAGATAAAAGGATCTCCATAATGTAAGTTGATACTTTCGATATCTCCTCTTTTCGTTCGAATACGAATGTGCATTGTCTTATCTTTATAAAGATAAGCATACTCCGACTCTGGTCTGTGGTAAATGGCTGTTAATTCCATTGTTCTGTCTCCTAGTTTACTTTTATTCATCTTATTGCGCAAACGTTTTCATGATTGTGATTCTAGTATACTACTTTCGTATTTTATTTTCAAGACTTGTCCGTAGTTTCAAGTGGTTTGTTTCTATAAATAAAAAAGCAGCCAGTCATACAACTTACTACTTTTCATATGATAATTTACAAATGTCTTTCCAGCCACTCAATTTTTTTAAAATCCTTATTGTTATTGTGATCATTTCGATAGGAATCTTGGGAAGAAGCCTTATAAATACTTAAAAACTGTTCTAGGTTTGGAATGCGAAACGTAATATCCTCGAGATGAATAATCTCTATATCCGATTCTGAAACTCCTGCAAAATCAGGTAAAGAATCGATACTTCCGAATTCAACACTCAGACCATCTTTTTGGAATTCATGCTCATGAATATCTATTAAGGCATAGCCTAAGTGTTTCATCACTTTCATTATCTTGTCCCACTCATAAATTCTGAGATGATCAGGTGCTTCCCAACCTCTAGGATCACCAGGCACATGAATGTCAATGTCAGACGGCCCCCATTCTTCATTTGATCGGTATTCAAACCCCAAAGACCCCATGAGCGTCGGAGTGATTCCGACTTGGTTTAAATGTGAACAAATGGTTTTAAATTCTTCAAATAGAGAATTCATTCCTCCTCCAATCGTTGATATAGAACTTAATTTCGTTGTGAAAAATAAACTAATTTTTACCTTCTACTCTTTCGGTTTTGAAAATACTTCTACTTGCTGAGCTAGGACTTTGATTTCTACAGGTAGGTTATCCGATTTATCGCCGTCAACATCTGACTCCAATTCACTATCTGAAGAGATTTTAATATTACGCGCTCTGATATACTCAATATTATCATTGCCGACAACATCCCCTTTTAGTAAATCTGGAATGACAGATAATTTAGAGAATATTGAAGCATCTTTTAGAATCAAAATATTGGCATAGCCATCTTTATTCTCTTCAAAAATCTTTTTATCAGCGAAGTAATTTGTCAAGAGAACCAAAACATGACTAGCCTCACCAAGATAATTTCCATTTTCTGTCTCGACATTAATGTTAAAGACCTGATCTGTCATGACGGACTTCATAGTATTTACAGCATAGGCAAGGATACCAAATTTTGTCTTATCTTCAATTTCAACATTGTGAATCGCCTCAGGCAGAGAACCGATACTAAAGATATAACCAAAATAGTTGTCATTCGCTTTACCGATATCAATCTTGTTGGTTAAGTTAAAATCGAGCTCATCAATTGCACCATCGATGTCTTGATTGATTTCCAAAAGTTTCGTAATGAGGTTACCCGTACCGCCTGGGATAATCCCTAACTTAGGAATGTAGTCTCTCTCAGCAATACCCGAAATGACTTCATTGACTGTCCCGTCTCCACCAAAAACAACCACTGCATCATATCCTTCTTGTGAAGCTTCTTCTGCAAAGATGGTCGCATCTAGAGCTTTTTCAGTAATCTTCGTTTCCACGTGCTCAAAATAATCTTTGGCTTTATTCTCCAGCTTGTCCTTATAATCCAAAGCCTTTTCCCCACCAGAGGTAGGGTTGATAATTAACATTGCTTTTTTCATTGATTTTCTCCTTGAATTTTAAATAGAAATATTAGCATAGCTACATTTATC
>NZ_RJVZ01000017.1:0-31985 GCF_003944215.1 Streptococcus oralis
AGCCAGTAAAAATAGTAGTAAATTCCCAACTTTATGGCAATCAGATACTTTTCCATCTATAGAGTTCCACTCTTTTAGGCTAATTACACTATACAAGCCAATAGCTGGTTTATTACCATACTCATAACTATTTTCTAAATCTACAAAGTAAAGTTTATCCTCGGATTTTATAAAATTTCCAGGATGTATATCATTTAAAATAATATTCCTACTATGAAGATATTCAACCAATTTTAACAATTCCTTGGTAATTAATACAAAACTTTTAAATTTCCTAGCGTTTAACTCCTTATTAGACCTATGATAACTAACAATAGAATATGGTTTTGTAGATTTTAATAAATCACTACCATCTATAAACTCATAAATATAATATTGGTTAATCCACTCTGTGACGGTTTCGTGCACAGCTGGAACGCAGTCTAGTAATTTTCTTGAAATTTCATATTCATTTTTTCTAAGAGTTTGATTCTCTACCCGTCCAAAAGAAATAATATGAGGTCGACACTCCTTTAAAATATATTTTTTCCCTCCTGTCACTGAGTCTACTTGATAGACATTTCCTCCATTTGACTGTGATAGTACGGTTTTTAATCTATAATTTCTTGCTAAATATGAATCCTTTGTAAACGTATTCTCTTGAATATCTTGAATCCACTCTGGTAAGTTAAAATATGGTTTTTGGTAGTCTTGCCACTTTTCTCCATTTGGCCCTAGTAAAGTCGGAATACCTTTTTCTAAATACTCCAAATCTTCTCTAAAGAAGCCATATCTGTAAAAAATTGTATTGGAATCTTTATAAGCACGATCGCTTAGAATATAAATTCCCTCCATATTTTTAGGAATAGTTTGGTAAAGAAGCTCTAAGATATTACGAAAAGCATAATCATTTTCAGGATAAATCGTAAAGTATTTCCCCGAATTAGCAGGAGATTCTCTAACAGAGAAATTATAGGCCACATCTTCTTCCCGATATATATACTTATAAGATATCTTTCTATCATCTAACAACGGAGAAAGAAGATTATAGATATCCTTGTAATTATTAAGAGTTGCTGATATGTGAATTTTATAACCATAAATAGGCAGACTTTCTTCATCTACAATTTTATATTTATACATCTTTCTCTCCTGTTGTTATAATGACTTTTTCTTTAACAATTACCTGAATTGGTATCTCCTATATTGAAATTCAAAAAACATTATAAGTCTAAAAATAAACTTATTAATTGAGGATCTTTTACAATACTGTACAAAAGAAAGTAATTGTTACGTCTTCAGACTGGTTGAATCTTTCTGATTCACATGATAATTCATGTACAAACGCTGTCATATTCTTCTCCTTTTCTATTTTATATTTCAATCCTGTAAGTAATTAAGCTACTCTATTTTTGTATAAAAATACATTTACCAAGTGGTATGGTATCAATTGAATTTTCAATTACAACACTACGCACTTGAAATTTTTGTACTGCGAACTAAGTTCAAGGTAGAACTGTAAATTCCATAGAATGACAACCTAACAAGATCAAAATTCTATTTGTAAACCACTTCTACGACCTAGGATTTGCTTCAAATGATTTACAAGGATAGTATAACACGGAAATTGGCTTGTTTTAAAAAATCGCATATTTGATATTTTTTCTTATAGAAATTTCACATTTGCGATTTTTGTAAATTTGACTCTTTCCTTGATATAATGAAGGTAGTACTAACAAGGAGGAATATAATGATGAAGAAAAGAAAAATTCAACTAATGCTTCTACTCATTTCAGAGTGGGTTATTATCATTCCATTTCTAACTAATCGATAAGTTCTTTGTATTGCTGGAAGCGTAATTCAAAAAGGGCTGTTAATTGGGGATTTTCTAATACTTGCAGAGATTGGATAAAGTTTTCAATCTCTTTTTGATTGCTTCCTTTGGTTTGAAGGAAAATGCTCAATTTCTTTAAAAACTGCAATGATACTTTCTCGAAAACATCATATGGTCGGAGCATGCTCCCCAACTCGGCTTCAAAGATTGGGATATAGGAAAAAAGTTTGCGCTCCATGAGCTCTGAGATGATATTCAGATAACCACTTTTCATATACAATCGATTGTGTACTAACTCTTTAAATTCCTTGGATTTTTCAAGTAAGGAGGTTGATAAAAAAATCAGATCTTGATTGCTCAAGAAGGGCATGGTATTGCAAAAAAGATAGAGTTCAAACCAGGTCCAAGACTCGATAGCATAGAGGTAGCTAGTCAAAAACTCGCTATCCTCCTCTTCTAGCAGATAGTTTTTATCCAAGGAATGAATGGCATCTTTGATCACAATAGCATTTAAACGACGATAGGTATGTGCCATCTGTTCTTGCTCGACTTCCTCTAATAGTTTCTCTAAGCCAGCTATATCTTGATGGGCAAAACGATTTACAACCTTTCGACCGATTCGCATATGTGGGGATTCCTGGTAATTATTAAGCTTGTGTCCAAACTCATCGAAGGTCACATTTATCCCTTGGATAGCTAGTATCAGTTTATCCGCAGACAGCATAGACTGCCCTAGTTCAAACTTAGATAGCTGGGATGCTGTTAGACCCTCACAAGCCACATCTGACTGCTTGAGTTTTCTAGCCAATCGCAATTCCTTGTAAAATTCCCCTAATTCCATTCTCTCAATCATCTGACCACCTCCTAATTTTTACATATTATATCATCATTTTTACGGTTGTGTCAAAATATTCTGACATTTTTCGGAGTTAAAAAGCCAGCTCAAAGCTGACTCTTTATTCCACCGTATCAAAGGCGAGACTTGGTTTGGCATTGAGATCCAAGCCTGCAAAGTTTTCTTTATTCCACTCGCTTACGCTGGCATATGCAATCATACCTGCATTGTCTCCGCAGAGGCGCAGGGGTGGGATAATTACCTTGACATCTGTGATTTCAGCTGCTAGGCGTTCTCTGAGGCCTTTATTAGCTGCCACGCCACCTGCCACGACTAGGGTTTTAACAGGGTATTTTTCTAAGGCCTTCTTGGTTTTGGCCATAAGAATATCCATGACTGCTGCTTGGAAGGAAGCAGACAAGTCTTCCTTGGACAAGCTCTCTCCCTTTTGCTCGGCATTGTGGTGAAGATTGATAAAGGCAGACTTCAAACCTGAAAACGAAAACTCCAGATTGTCTTCCTTGATCATGGCACGAGGGAAATCATACACATCCTGCCCTTTATGAGCTAGCTCGTCAATCTCACGACCGGCTGGATAGGTCAAGCCCATGACGCGGCCGACCTTGTCATAGGCCTCCCCAACCGCATCGTCTCGTGTCTCTCCAACAATCTTGTAATCGCCAGCCTCTGACACATAGACCAACTCGGTGTGTCCTCCGCTGACCAAGAGTGCCAACAAAGGAAACTCCAAAGGCTCCACACTCTGAGCTGCCATGAGGTGACCAGCCATGTGATTCACAGGGATAAGCGGAAGTCCATGAGCCCAAGCAAAGGCCTTAGCAGCTGATAAACCAACCAGTAAGGCTCCAACCAATCCTGGTCCGTAGGTGACCGCAACAGCTGTTACATCCTCTTCTCTAATCCCTGCTTCTGCTAGCGCCTCCTCGATGCAGGCTGTAATAACCTCGACATGGTGACGACTGGCCACTTCTGGCACTACGCCCCCAAAACGTTTGTGACTCTCAATTTGACTCGCAATGACATTGGACAAGAGCTCATCGTCGTTTTTCAAGACAGCGACACTGGTCTCATCACAGGATGTCTCAAATGCTAAAATATATCTATCCTTCATCTACTTCTCTCTTCATGATGATGGCGTCCTCGACTGGGTCATGGTAATAGGCCTTTCGCTCAGCGATGATCGCCATCTTTTCTTTCTTGTAAAATGCTTGCGCTCGATGATTTGACTTTCTGACTTCGAGGAAAATCTCCTTGTCTACTGGTAATGTTACAAACAAGGCTGATGCAATTCCCTGACCCTGATAGGCTCCCTTGACAGCGATTTGCAGGACTTCTGCCTCAAAGAGATTCTCCTGAACGGCTAAAAAACCAATCACTTCTGTCCCATCATAAGCCAGAGCATACCAAGTCTGGTCTTGGGACAGGTCTGCTTGGATTTGTTCCAGCGTCCAAGGGCTAACTGAGTAAACATCCGCCATGACAGCGTAAATGGCTTGAGCCAGGTCAGGTTGCTGTTGAATTCGTTTGATTTCAATCATAGGCGTTTAATGTAAGATTCGCCAGACTCGGTGTGATTCTTAAGCCAATTTTCCTCAGCCTCAACTCGTTTGAGGTAATTTGGCACAAAGTCGTGCAAGGAGGCTGCTTCCTTATCCCAGGCCCAAAGAGCTAGATTAGCTGCATTTGGCAAGGTTTCTTGGTAGCTAGCTTGTGGTAGTTGTTCTTGGATTTGTCCCACAAAGGCTCCAACTTCTCCGACAAAGGTTACCTGTTCAGCATCCTTGACCTGCTCTAGCACTTCCGCAAAAGACAAGTGCGCTTCTGGCAAGACAGACTGAGCATTTTCATAAAACCCTGCATAAACATTGTTGCGACGCGCATCCATCAAAGGAACCACCAAGCCTTCTTGTTGGCGTGGCACCAGAGCCAAGAGGCTAGACATACCAACTAACTCAATGTTCAGGGTATGAGCCAAGGTCTTAGCAGTTGCTACCGCAATTCGCAAGCCCGTGTAGCTACCTGGCCCTTCAGCGACCACGATTCGATCCAAATCCTTAGGTGTCCAATCCAAACTTGCCATCAAAAAATCAATGGCAGGCATGAGGGTAATACTGTGGTTTTTCTTGATATTGATCGTGGTCTCGGCAAGAACTTGCTTGTCCTCTAAAATGGCTAGAGAAAGAGCCTTGCTGGACGTATCAAAAGCTAATACTTTCATAACACATTCCTATCTTTTGGTCTGTTTACTATTATACTACAAAAGCTGACGCATGGGAATTTTCTTTGTTTTGAAACAAAAGGGCCTGACACTTAGGACAAGCAATTCTGCACAAAAAATTAAAAAAAGTTGTAGCTTTTTTTAATATATAAGTGAACAAGGAATTTGAAAGGATCTTCATAAGAAATTTGGATAAGTCATATATGTTGCAACTCGATTTTCGATGCGAGAGATCATCATCGTAAACATAAGGATATCATCTGAAAATAGAAAAGTCCGCCCCTCTATTAATACGGGGTGGATTTTCTGTATACTTAGATGAATAACTGGAGCTTAAGCATTTAAACCGAAGTAAAAAACAAACCAGACAACATAGGTTACAAGAAGGAGAAAAATTGAATAGAGCGTCACAAAAGCAAGCTTCCAAAGGAATTTTGTTTTGCGGTGTTCTAGATACGTAAAAATAAGATTTCCACCATAGACACAGGCTACAAAAATTACAAACATCAAGAGGCGAACCCCTACTGCAAATTCAAACAAACTAAACATTCTTAATCCTCCTTGTTTTAAAAGCTATAGGGAATATTCCCGTCCATAAACTTCCCTTTCTCTTTCCATTATAACACCTAAGCGCTCTCCGACCAAATCCTACCTGTTTTTTTGCTCCTTCTTCCCCTCCCGACTTTCTCCATTTCCGTCTTTTACTAATTTTTCATTTTGTGGTATAATTGAAATAATTGTAACGAATCAAGGTCAATCTAGACACAAAATGGAATGAAATCAAGCAAATCTCTACTAAAAGTTTGGAATAAGCTGACCTGTAAATAGAAAGGAACTATATGATTTACAAAGTTTTTTATCAAGAAACAAAAGAACGTAGCCCACGCCGTGAAACAACACGCGCACTTTACCTAGACATTGATGCCAGCTCAGAACTTGAGGGCCGCATCGCTGCTCGCCAACTTGTCGAAGAAAATCGCCCAGAGTACAATATCGAGTATATCGAACTCTTGTCTGACAAATTGCTAGATTACGAAAAAGAAACTGGCGCTTTCGAGATCACGGAGTTCTAATATGGCCTACACTCTTAAACCTGAAGAAGTCGGCGTTTTTGCCATCGGTGGTCTGGGAGAAATCGGGAAAAACACTTACGGAATTGAATACCAAGACGAGATTATCATCGTCGATGCTGGGATTAAATTCCCAGAAGATGACTTGCTGGGTATCGACTATGTCATTCCTGATTACTCTTACATCGTGGACAATATCGACCGCGTCAAGGCTGTTTTGATTACACACGGACACGAGGACCACATTGGTGGGATTCCTTTCCTTCTCAAACAAGCAAACGTCCCTATCTACGCTGGACCGCTTGCCCTGGCTTTGATCCGTGGAAAACTCGAAGAACACGGTCTCTTGCGCAACGCCAAACTTTACGAAATCAACCACAACACTGAGTTGACCTTTAAAAATCTCAAGGCAACTTTCTTTAGAACCACTCACTCTATTCCAGAGCCTTTGGGGATTGTCATCCATACTCCTCAAGGAAAAATCGTCTGTACGGGTGACTTCAAGTTCGACTTCACTCCAGTTGGTGAACCTGCAGACTTGCACCGTATGGCAGCTCTTGGTGAAGAGGGTGTTCTCTGTCTCCTCTCTGACTCGACAAATGCAGAAGTGCCAACCTTTACCAACTCTGAAAAAGTCGTTGGCCAGTCCATCATGAAGATTATCCAAGGCATCGAAGGTCGTATCATCTTTGCATCCTTTGCCTCAAATATCTTCCGTCTCCAGCAAGCAACGGATGCCGCTGTTAAGACTGGACGCAAGATTGCAGTCTTTGGCCGCTCTATGGAAAAGGCCATTGTCAACGGTATCGAACTTGGCTACATCAAAGCTCCTAAGGGAACCTTTATCGAGCCAAATGAAATCAAAGACTACCCTGCAGGCGAGATTCTAATCCTCTGTACAGGTAGTCAGGGTGAGCCGATGGCAGCCCTCTCTCGTATCGCCAATGGAACCCACCGTCAGGTGCAACTCCAACCCGGCGATACTGTTATCTTCTCTTCTAGCCCAATACCCGGAAATACTACTAGCGTCAACAAATTGATTAACATCATCTCAGAAGCTGGTGTTGAAGTTATCCACGGTAAAATCAACAATATCCACACCTCTGGACACGGTGGTCAGCAAGAGCAAAAACTCATGCTCCGCTTGATCAAGCCCAAATACTTCATGCCTGTCCATGGTGAATACCGTATGCAGAAAGTCCATGCTGGACTAGCGGTGGATACTGGTGTCGAGAAGGACAACATCTTTATCATGAGCAATGGTGATGTGCTTGCCCTTACTGCTAACTCTGCTCGTATCGCAGGCCATTTCAACGCCCAAGACATCTATGTCGATGGAAATCGTATTGGCGAAATCGGTGCAGCTGTCCTCAAAGACCGTCGTGATCTATCTGAAGACGGTGTCGTACTTGCAGTCGCAACTGTTGACTTCAAATCTAAAATGATCTTGTCTGGTCCAGACATCCTCAGCCGAGGCTTTGTCTACATGCGAGAGTCTGGCGACTTGATTCGCCAAAGCCAGCGCATCCTCTTCAATGCAATTCGTATCGCATTAAAAAACAAGGATGCTAGTATCCAATCTGTCAACGGTGCTATCGTCAATGCCATTCGCCCATTCCTCTATGAAAATACAGAACGTGAGCCGATTATCATCCCGATGATCCTCACACCAGACGAAGAAGAATAAATCAACAAAACAGCCCCGTCTTCGGAGCTGTTTTTCTCTATGCTTTCTTTTCTTGATTTTTAGAAATACTACGATTTTTACCTTCAAGATAGACCATCAAAATAGAAATATCTGCTGGATTTACTCCCGAAATACGGCTAGCTTGGCCGATGGTTTCTGGATTGATGAGTTTGAACTTCTGGCGGGCTTCGGTTGCGATAGAATCAATGTCATCCCAGTCAATGTTAGCTGGAATACGTTTTTCTTCCATGCGTTTCATCTTAGCAACCTGATCCATAGCTTTGGAAATATAGCCTTCGTACTTGATCTCTGTTTCAATCAATTCAAAGATCTTGTCATCCAAGTCCTCTGCAGCTGGACCGATGAAAGCCACCACATCTTGGTAAGAGACTTCTGGGCGACGGAGAAATTCCTTGGCCGTTACTGCATCAGTCAATGGTTTGAAGCCCATTGCTTCAACCTTGGCATTGGTTTCCTTGACTGGCTTGAGTTTGATACTGTCGAGGCGCTTCATCTCATTGTCAAATTGGTTTTTCTTTATTTCAAAACGAGCCCAGCGTTCATCATCCACAAGTCCAATCTCGCGTCCCATCTCTGTCAAACGCATATCGGCATTGTCATGACGCAGAATGAGACGGTATTCAGCACGACTGGTCAATAGACGGTAGGGTTCAATGGTTCCCTTGGTCACCAAGTCATCAATCATCACCCCGATATAGCCATCGCTCCGTTTCAAGATTAGCTCAGGTTTGCCTTGGATTTTCAGAGCCGCATTGATACCAGCGATAATCCCTTGGCCTGCTGCCTCTTCGTAACCTGACGTTCCATTTGTCTGACCAGCAGTGAAAAGACCTGAGATTTTCTTGGTTTCCAGAGTCGCACGCAACTGATGAGGCAAGACCATATCATACTCAATGGCATAACCTGTTCGCATCATCTCTGCATTTTCCAAACCTTTGATAGAATGAACCAAGTCACGCTGGACATCCTCAGGCAGACTGGTTGAAAGACCTTGCACATAGACCTCCTCTGTGTTGCGTCCTTCTGGTTCAAGGAAGAGCTGATGGCGTTCCTTATCCGCAAAGCGCACAATCTTATCCTCAATCGACGGACAGTAACGAGGCCCCACTCCCTTGACCACACCTGTAAACATAGGCGCACGGTGGAGGTTATTTTGGATAATTTCATGACTGGTACCGTTGGTATAGGTCAACCAGCATGGCACCTGATCCTTGACATAGTCTTCATCACGTGACGTGTATGAGAAGTGATTAGGCGCTTCATCTCCTGGCTGAATCTCTGTCACGTCGTAGTTGATAGAAGAGGCCTTGACACGTGGAGGGGTTCCTGTCTTGAAACGACCGATTTCGAGGCCCAGTTCCTTGAGATTGTCAGCAAGGTTAATAGAAGCTAGGCTGTGGTTAGGACCTGACGAATACTTGAGATCCCCGATGATGATTTCTCCACGGAGGGCAGTCCCCGTTGTCACAATTACAGCCTTAGCAGCATACTCTTGATGGGTCGCCGTCCGCACACCAACAACCTTACCATCTTCCACCAAAATCTCATCAATCATGGTTTGACGAAGGGTCAGATTTTCTTGATTCTCAACTGTCTTGCGCATTTCCTTAGAGTAAAGCTCCTTGTCAGCCTGCGCACGAAGGGCGCGAACAGCAGGTCCTTTCCCTGTGTTGAGCATCTTCATCTGGATGTAAGTCTTGTCAATATTCTTGGCCATTTCACCACCGAGGGCATCGACTTCACGCACAACAATCCCCTTGGCAGAGCCACCGATAGAAGGGTTACAAGGCATGAAAGCCAGCATTTCAATGTTGATGGTCGCAAGCAAGACCTTACAGCCCATACGGCTGGCAGCTAAGGAAGCCTCGACCCCAGCGTGCCCCGCACCGATTACAATAATATCGTATTCTTCTGTAAAATTATAAGTCATTTCTTAACCTTTCAAAAATTTCTCGCAAATAAGGAACTAACTTCTCCTCCTCTAGAGCTTGAGCCATAGTAACCCATTTAAAGTGCGTATGCTCTTCAGGATCTAATCTAATAATTGGCTTCTCCCCAACCCACTCTGCTTTATAAACTAAGCGAGTAAAGACAGTATCCTTAGAGGTATCCAGTTGACTATCTTCGTGAAGAAGATTGAGCGAACTGCTGTCTAGCCTAACTCCCGCTTCTTCAACACATTCTCTAAGAGCTCCATCTCGCGGAAGTTCACCCTTTTCAACCCCGCCACCAGGAATATCCCAGTAAGTTGGATAAACGTTGGGTTCTCCTCTTTTAATTTCCGAACGCTGAATGAGCAAATAATCATCGCCACTATAAACAAGTACATGGGCAATAAGCTTAACCATCATTTTCTCTCCTATTCCTCAAGATGAATGTGTCTTAGTTGGCCGTCCCAATCTGGTAGGGCTGTTTTTAAAAAAGCTGGAACGAGCTGAATATTCTGGAGCTGATCCAAATCAATCCACTCACAGGGCTGCGTTTTTTCATCTTCCTGCATGGTCAATGGGGCAGCCTCAAGCAAGTTCACCAGATAATGAAACTCAATGTTGTGATAGGAAACACCGTCCTGTTCAAAACGATTTTCGACCACAAAAGCTAGCTGCCCAGCTTGAGCTTTGACACCCAGCTCTTCCCTCACTTCACGAACTACCGCTTCTTCCGTGCTTTCATTGACTTGAATCGCACCGCCAATAGTGTAATACTTGCCCTTGTCTTTGGTAACTAGGAGCTTGCGATTTTGAAGAATCAAGGCTGTCGCCCGAACACCAAAAACCGTATTTCCCACTTTTGTCCGAAAGTCTTGTTGAGTCATTTTTGTCCTTCCCTTAAACGACACAAAAACAGTCAAAACTCTGAGAAGTCCAGAACAAAAAGCCTGCAACATCCATGAGCTTTGACCATCATGACTATTGTTAAAGTTATTTTATCAAATCAAATCGTTTTGTCAATGCAAATCACTGTTTGAGCAAGGTCTGCACACTGACGATAATCATCTGTATTCCTATCGAGAATAGTAAAAGTCCCATCATTTTCGTTATAATTTTCATCAAATTTTCTCCCAAGAAGCCTGCAATTTGTTTTGCACTTCTTAACAGGAGATAAGTGATGACACATAGTAGAGCAAAAGCAACTACGGTTATCAGTTGATTCTGCAAACCTCCATTAGCCAGACTTAAAGCAGTTGTAATTGTACCTGGTCCCGCAAAAAGTGGCATTGCAAGAGGAGAAATAGCAATAGACATTGGATCTGAATTTACTGCTTGCTGCTCCATTCCTTTATAGCTGGGTGAATGATTACCATTAATCATATGATAACCGATAACGGCCACTAATATTCCACCAGCAATTTTGAAAGAAACAATTGTAATTCCAAATACTTTAAAAATAAAATCTCCTGAAAAGATAAAAACAGTTACAATAACAAAGGCAATAAAAAGACTCCTAAAAGCAATTTTTCGTGAAATTTTTTGACTATCATCTGCTACTAAAGCCATGTAAGCAGGAAGATTTGAAATTGGGTTTATTATAGCGAAAAATGCCATAAATGCATAAAAAAATTGAGAACTCATCATTTTTACTTAACTCCAGTTAGACATACTGACAAACTTTTCCGTCTTTATACGCTTGGTCAATAATACCGCCGCCCAAACATTCCTGACCATCATAGAAAACAACGGCTTGACCAGGTGTAATAGCACGCTGAGGTTCTGCAAAGATGACTTCAGCCTTATCTCCTTTGACATGGACGGTCACCTTAGAATCAGGCTGACGATAGCGGAATTTAGCCGTGCATTCTAGCGTAAATTCCTCTGGCATATCACGAGTAAAGTGGACCTGACTGGCTTCTAAGCTAGTCGACATGAGCGAATCATGGTAGAAGCCTTGGCCTACATAGAGAATGTTCTGGCTCAAATCTTTGCCGACAACAAACCAAGGAGCATTATCACCACCGTGTTGCCCACCGATACCGAGTCCGCCACGCTGACCGATCGTATAGTACATCAGACCAGCATGCTCACCCATATCGCGACCATCCACAGTCATCATGCGACCAGGCTGAGCTGGTAAGTAGTTGCTGAGAAATTCTTTAAAGTTCTTTTCCCCGATAAAGCAAATCCCTGTCGAGTCTTTCTTCTTAGCAGTCGCAAGGCCTGCTTCTTCTGCTAGTTTTCGTACTTCAGGTTTTTCCAAATGTCCCAAAGGGAACATGGTCTTTTGGAGTTGTTCTTGTGAAAGTTGGCTGAGGAAATAGGTCTGATCCTTGCCATTGTCCACGCCACGAAGCATGTGAACAATGCCATCCTCATCACGCGTCACACGGGCATAGTGCCCAGTCGCTACATAGTCTGCTCCCAAGGTCATGGCATAGTCCAAAAAGGCCTTAAACTTGATTTCCTTGTTGCACATAACATCTGGATTTGGCGTGCGTCCTGCACGGTATTCCGCTAGGAAATACTCAAAGACGTGGTCCCAGTACTCTTTTTCAAAATTGACAGAGTAGTAAGGAATGCCGATCTGATCTGCCACCGCAGCCACATCCTTGTAATCTTCGGTCGCCGTACAGACGCCGTTTTCATCTGTGTCGTCCCAGTTCTTCATGAAGATACCGATCACATCGTAGCCCTGCTCCTTGAGCAAGAGAGCCGTCACCGACGAATCAACACCACCACTCATCCCCACGACAACACGTGTTTTAGAGTTATCACTCATGGTAAGTCTCCCATCTATTCGTTTATTCATACCCTTCAAAATTCTATTTATTATGACTTTCAATAGAATTTATTTGAGTATAGTCTTTTCGTTTGCTTTTAGGACTAGGCAACGAGTCGCAGGCATAACTTGAGTTAGGCAAGACGAGTTAACGACGTAATAAAAGATAAACGAAATGACTAGTTCACGATTGAAGGTCGTGTGTGCTTCAACGATTGAAGGTCGCTTGAGCAGTATTCATTATAACACGCTTGGTTGGAGAAGACAAGAAAGAGGCTGATAAATCATCTCAGCCTCTCTTTCTTACTTTGCAAATGAATCAATTTTCCCCTTTAAGTTCTTTCTTCGCTTGTTCTATCTGGTATTTCACTTGCTCAAAGCCGGTTCCTCCTAAGGAATTCCGCCTCTGAACAGCGGTTTCTGGACGCAAGTAGATATAAATATCCTCTTCAATCAAGGGATGGTAGACTTGCAACTCCTTCAAATCCCAATCTTGGATATTTTTACCATGCTTGATAGAGTCTAGAACCAATTTCCCTACAATTTCATGTGCTTCTCTAAAGGGGAGGCCTTTTTCTGCCAAATAATCTGCCAGTTCGGTCGCATTCGAAAAATCATTCTCTGTAGATTGCTGCATTTTGGCCTTATTAACCTGCATGCTCGATAGCATACCTGCCAACACATCCAGAGAATTTAAAATCGTTTCTACTGTATCAAACATGCCTTCCTTGTCCTCTTGCAAATCCTTATTGTAAGCCAGAGGCAAAGATTTCATGACGGTCAATAGCCCAAGCAAGTGCCCGTAAACTCGGCCTGTCTTCCCTCGAATCAATTCGGCCATATCAGGATTTTTCTTCTGGGGCATGATAGACGAACCTGTTGAAAAGCTATCAGACAAGCTAATGTACTGATACTCAAAACTGCACCAATTGATGATTTCTTCACAAAAACGACTCATATGCATCATCAGAATGCTGGCATTTGATAGAAATTCTAAGATAAAATCACGGTCACTCACGGCATCCAAGGAATTGGTATAGGGTTGTTGGAAGCCCAATAAATCACTTGATAATTGACGATCGATTGGAAAAGTTGTTCCCGCTAAGGCAGCCGCACCCAGGGGAGATAGGTCCGTATGTTTTAGGTTAAATGCAAAACGCTCGCTGTCCCTTTGAAACATATTGTAATAAGCCATGAGATGGTGGGCAAAACTAATCGGTTGGGCGTGCTGTAAATGGGTATAGCCTGGCATGATGGTTTCCACATGTTTTTCAGCCAAATCCAGCAAAACACTGTTCAGATTCGCCAACTTATCCAAGACATGGCCAAGCTGCTCCTTTAGATATAAGTGCATATCCGTTGCGACTTGGTCATTCCGAGAACGAGCCGTATGTAGTTTTCCAGCCAGAGGACCGATTTTCTCTGTCAGCAACACTTCCATGTTCATATGAATATCTTCATTTGCAATATCAAAATGAAGCTCTCCTGCCTCTAAATCTCGCAACAAAGCTTGCAGACCATCTTGGATCTGCTCTGCCTCTTCCAAGCTCAAAATGCTAGTCTGTCCTAGCATTTGAACATGAGCTAAGGAACCCATTAAATCAAATTTTGCCAGCTGGTGGTCAAAGGAAATACTCGCACCGAACTGTTCTACCCACTCTTCCACAGTGCCTTCAAATCGACCACCCCATAATTTTGTATTTTTCGGCATATCCTGTATGTCCCTTTCTATCGCGTCACTACTCAACATTTTTCTGAACTTCTGAATGAACCTTGGTCGGAAGCCCCCAAAGCTTGATAAATCCAACGGCTGCATCTTGGTCAAAGGTATCCGCACTAGTATAAGTCGCCAAATTTTCATCGTAAAGAGAATTTGGTGATTTCCGAGCCACTACCTGGGCGTTCCCCTTATAGAGTTTAACTTTTGCAGTTCCATTGACAACTTTCTGTGTCTCCTTGATATAGGCAATCAAAGCCTGAGTTGCTGGGCTAAACCACAAGGCATTATAGATGAGATTGGACAACTCATTTTCGATAATAGGTTTGAAATGAGCCACTTCTCTCACAAGAGTCAAGTCCTCAATCTCCTTATGAGCTGTCAATAAAGTCACAGCACCTGGGCACTCATAAATCTCTCTTGACTTAATACCGACTAGGCGATTTTCCACATGGTCAATACGACCAACACCGTGTTTGCCTGCAATTTCATTGAGCTTTTGAATCAGATCAGCCACTTTCATCTTCTCGCCATTGAGGGAGATGGGCACCCCACAGCTAAACTCAATATCAATAAATTCTGGACTGTCTGGTGCCTCTTCTGGAGAAGATGTGATTCCAAATGCTTCTTCTGGTGCTTGGTGCCAAGGGTTTTCCAAAACACCACATTCATTTGCACGTCCCCAAAGATTTTGGTCAATAGAGTAAGGATTGTCAAGGTCAGCTGGAACTGGAACTCCGTTTTCTTTGGCATATTGGATCTCTTCTTCACGAGACCATTTCCACTCACGAACAGGCGCAACTACCTTTAAATTGGGATCCAAAGCTGCAATAGAGACTTCAAACCGAACTTGGTCGTTTCCCTTACCTGTACAACCATGGGCAATTGTAGTTGCCCCCGTCTGATGAGCTATTTCAACGAGTTTTTTTGAAATAAGAGGGCGACTCAGAGCGGATACCAAGGGATACTTTTGCTCATAGTAGGCATGAGCCTGAAGGGCCACTAAAACATAGTCATTAGCAAATTCTTCCTTAACATCAATGACATAAGACTCAACAGCCCCAACCTTGAGAGCTTTATCGTGGATGAACTCCAAATCTTTTCCCTCACCCACATCCATACAAACAGCGATCACATCATAGTCTTTTTTTAACCATGTAATAGCAACTGATGTATCCAATCCACCTGAATAGGCTAAAATAACTTTTTCCTTACTCATTTCTCATCCTTCTTTCTATTTTTCGATAGAGGCTTTAAAAGCATCATCAATCAATTTGTCCAACTCCCCAGAATCCTTCAACTTCTGGATGGTTTTGTCAACCGCCTCTTTTAATTCTTTACTGTCTTTTTTCATCGCAACAGCGTAGGAATCTTCTTTGTCATTGTCAAAATCAAACTCAGTGATGGCTAGGTCTGGATTATTTTCTACAAATCCTTTCGCCACTGGTTCCTCAAAGATAACCGCATCTAGTTGCCCTGATTTCAAATCTGTTATCAAATTTCCATTTTTAGGAAGTGAAACGAGAGAAGCATTCTGCAAGGTTTCTTTGACCAAAGTCTCCTGGATAGAACCTTTCTGCGCTCCAACCTTTTTCTGAGCCAAATCCTTCACTGATTGGTAATTCGTTAATTCAGATTTTCTTACGATCACCTTATTTTTCGAAGTGTAGTAGGGAATTGAAAAATCGTAAACTTGACTTCTCTCCTCCGTTTTAGAAACACCTGATATGGCGAGATCGGCCTTTCCTGAATCAAGACTAGCCAGTACATTGTCAAAACTCATTGGAGAGAACTCCACTTCCACACCTAGTTCCTTTGCGATGGCTTTGGCTAGCTCAACATCTGAACCCACAATCTGATTTTTCCCATCGACTAATTTCTGGTATTCAAATGGAGCAAACTCTGGATTTAGGGCCACCACCAATTTTCCTTTAGCTTTAATGGCTTCAACACCTTGGGATTGAGTGTTACTACAAGCAAATAATAAGGGAAACATAAGCAAACCAAACATCGTCATCAACACCTTCTTTACTTTATTCATAGAAAACCTCCTCTTATTTTTATACTTTTAAATTGTATAAATAATACACTTCTCGCCCTCGTTTGTCAAGAGAAAACTGTATTTTATCTCATTTTATTCAAGAAAAAAGCTTATTATTTGAGTTTTAAAACAATTCAAAACATTGCATTGAATTCATACAAAAAGAGTATTCCTGAAAAGATATTTACACTTTTTGTTCTAGCAAAACAAAAAAGAGTCCTAAAGGACTCTCAGAACGTAGACAAACCCTATCAGAGTTGCAAAATTGCTCTTTTGAAGGTTGGCTATTATATAGTAGAAACTCTTAGAAATGCTGATATAATGCTATTTTTAAGAGTTTTCTACTTTCTCTAGCAAAGAAAAAGATTGAAGAAAATTGTCCAAAATGGACTTTTTCTTCAATCTGGACACTTTTCAAATCCAAACTATTCTTTATAGAAAAAATTCCTATAAATTCGAGCAATAGTTAAAATACAAACAAATATAATACCCAAAATAGATAATACTATTTTCACAAAGCTCATTTCAGAACCTATGATATATATATGAAAAAGAGGGGCTAGTCCTACACATAGAGACAATAGATAACTAATAAATCTTATCTCACCAATTCCTGCAAAAAAATGTTTCATTTTAAGCAAAAATATAACCATCTAGGTTACCGTCAGCCCAATCAGCCCCATATGCGATTGCTCCACCTAGTGAAAATCCAGTAACAGTTAGCGCAACGTTTAGTGCAGTATTGGCTAAATGGCCAGCTGCGCTACCTACATGTTTAATTATTAAACTACGTAATGTTCTCGTAATAGCCCCTCTATTAGCTGAGATAGCTTTTTTTATTGCATAAGCAGAATAAATTGTCGCACCACCACTATAGATGGCCAGACCTACATCCAGAACTGTTGCAAGACTACCTCTACTATTCCACCAGTTACGACCAACACCACCCCCATCAAGATACATCATCTCTTCTTGCTCAAGAGCAACATAATTATTTGGTAATACGAGTTCCATTTATTTTCTCCTTTTTTATTAGGCATGGTTAGGATAGGTTCCTAACAAGTAATCGTCGACTTTGTTTATAGCACTTAGTTACCTAGATAAGATATCTTTCCTTTATCTTACTTTATTTTATAGGTGACTTAATGTTTAAAACCAATTATTGCTTGAAACTTAACATTTCCAAAATCCAATCAAGATAGGTTTCTTTATCATAGACAATCCTCACTTCAACTGGCATATCCTTTTGGAGGACGACTGTCTCACTTCCATGTTTTAGAGTTAAGGTTTCTAATTCTATCATGACTTTATAAAGACTGATATTCCCCTCTTTCGTTTCTTGGGAAATTGTTCCTGAATCAATCTGTCTGACTTGTCCCTTCAGTGTTCCATATTTCTGACTATTTACACCAGTAATAGCAACTTCAGCTTTTGCTCCTTCAGAAACACGAGAAATATCGCTTGCAAGTACAAAAGCTTCTACATAGTAACCTTTTTCTTTCCCTGAAACTTCTGCCACCGTCTGGTTTTGCTGAATAGACATTCCTTGTTTTAAAGGTATCATATAGTGCAGAGTGCCATCGCTTGGCGCTAAAATGCTATGAGCTTTATCTTGACCTGTTGCCACTCCAAGATTAGCCTCAAGTTCAGTAATACTTTTATTGTTGTTTGAACGAGCAGTACCTAACTCACTAATTAATTGGGCATAAATATTATAAGCCTGAGAAGTTGGATCATTATAGGTACGGTTCATATCCTTAATATTGCTTTGTTGACTATCAATCTCGCTATTCTTAGAAGTAATACTTGTTTTTAATGCTTCGATTTTTGTTGTTATTTCTGATATCTTAGCTTCTAACTTAGCTTTATCATCAGCTGATGTCGTATCTGATAGAGGGGATGAGTCTGATTGTTGTTGAAGCTGAAGTAATTCATTTTGTAAAGCCTGCAAGTCGGTATTTAACTGATTTCTTTCAGTCGTCATTTTATTCAACTTCGTATACTCATCCTGAATCTTTGAATACTGGGTACCATTGTTATAATTTTCTGAATTTAATTGAGACAGGTAGTATTCAACTTTCCCATAATATTCCTGTTCTTCGCCCGAATTGGACATATGGTTGTATTTCTCATTTAATGATTGTTCAAATTTTTGAAAGACGGCTTCTTTTGCGCGTAACTTCTCCAATTGTTTATTTAAAGAGCTCGCTTGTAAACCTTCTTGTCCACTTGATAACGAAACAATGACATCTCCTGCTTTTACAATATCCCCTTCTGACTTATGTAAAGTAACTACCTTCCCTGAACTAATTGCTGATAGGAACTCTGTACCTGTTATAAGTGAATTCCCATTCGCTTTTACAATATAGTTTTTGGGTATATAAGCTGCGCCAATCAATGCACCACTTAAAATAATAGCAGTTGAAATAATGAGAATGAACACAAAAGCTGGTGGTTTCTTATCAAAGAAAATACGAGAATAACGTAATTCTGATTTATTATATAATTTCATAGGCTTACAATTGGTCTAAAAATATCTACTACCATTTTTTCAGGAGAAGAATTAACATAAACTGTATAGACAATCCCGTCCGTTTGAATATCATTTTCATAGACATGTAGATCCAATTTAGAATACGCATACTGTAGATACTCTGGACTGTCTTCAAAACGAACATATAAACAATATGGAACAGAGATGGAATCCTGTACATCATAAATGTTACTGTACTGTTGAGCATTATGGGCTTGGATATAAAACTCAAAATCAGTCGTTATCAATCCATCATCATGAATAGTTGTACCACAACTTTTTACAATTAATGGACCAAAAATTTGTGCTTTTAATAATTGCAAATGTTGATAAAACTTTTCAATCTCTTGATTTATATTTTCTGCTTTTATATCATACAACTTTTTACAGATAACTGACTTTAGTACTAGTTTTTTATTATCTTTAATCTCTAGTTTAGCCATAAGTAACCTCCTCTGCATCTAACATAACCGACGGTTCTACTTGTTGCTTCATATAAATACTCTGTAACTCGACCATTCTAGCATATTTTCCGTTTTTCGCCATTAATTCCTCATGAGTTCCATATTCCACAATGGAACCATTCTCCAAAAAACATATCTTATCACATCGAAGAATTGTAGACAGCCTGTGTGCTACTACAATTGTTGTCTTATCCATTATTTTATTAAAGATTAAATCCTGAATAATCTGTTCACTAAATGAATCTAAGTTAGAGGTTGCCTCATCAAATATATACAAGTCAGCTTTACTCAGTAGTGCTCTTGCAATAGCCAATCGTTGTTTCTCTCCACCCGAGAAATTTTGACCACCTTCTTCTACAAAGGAGCCATAACGATTTTGAAGACGTTGAATCGTATCATGAATACCAACAATACGACAAACTCTCACCATATCCTCATATGTGACAGAAGGATTACCAATTTTTAGATTATCAATAATTGTCCCTGTAAAGAGCTCTATGGTCTGTGGAATGTAGGAAATTTTCTTACGTAGTTTACCATAGTCAAGATCTGATAAGTCATTTTCTCCTATACAAATTTTCCCCTCACTCGGATTTATAAATCTTAATAACAAACGAACTAGCGTACTTTTTCCTGCTCCGCTTTCTCCAACAAAAGCTATTTTTTCTCCTTGTTTAATTCGCAAATTAAAGTTTTTGATAACAGGAGGGCGTGAACCATAGGCAAATGTTACATCTTTAAATTCAATGTCATCACATAAGGTGAAGTCTCTAATACTATAATCCAAGTCAAGGTCTTCACGATCTACTTCCATCAATTCTTGAAGCCGACTAACCGCAACCTGTACCTCTTGAAAGGTTAACTGCAAACCAACTAGATTCTGAATAGGTTCTGTAAAATATTGACTTAATGTCTGAAAAACCAAGAGGTCCCCAATGGTCATTTTCCCATCAATGATAAATAAGGCGCCCACTCCCATAAATAATAACCCACCCATGGTTGAGGTCATTGAAGATATTGTAGACTGAATATTCTGCAAAACACCCTCTTTATAACCAATTTCTAAAGTATGAACAAATTTTTCTTCAATTTTGTTTAAACGTTGTTCCTCGTCATGCTGAGACTTAATGGTATCAATGTTACGAATGGATTCAATTAACTGTGAATTAAGAAGTCCATTTGCTTCCATTTGTTCATGATTAATTTTTTTATAAGGCTTTTTAAAACAGTATATAAGAATGATGTTAACAATAACCATAAAAACCAATATCAGAAATAAAGATTGATTAATAGTCCAAAGGACAACCGCACTAATAACTGACAAGGTGATATCCATAACTAATGAAATAGAGACTGACGTAAACACATTCTTTATCGTCATCGCATCCTGAAATCTCGTTAAAACATCACCAACTCTACGACTTCCAAAAAAACTATAGGGAAGATGAATAATATGGTCATAATATCCCATTAAAACCGGTATATCAATTTTTCGAGATAGAAACAAAAGAACGTGCTGACGAAATGCAGATAGAAGAGTCTGTAAGAACGACACTATTCCAAATACTATCAAAAACATATACAGACTATTTTTTAAAGCATATGGAATCACCTCGTCCATGATAACTTTTGAAAAGAGACTCGATAAAATACCAATGATACTTAAAACAAAGGAAGCTAATATGACTGTACTAATCAATCCTTTTTGATTAAAAATCAACGTTCCAAATAAATCAAGAAGTCCTTTTCCCTTTAGTTTCCCTCTTTCAAAATCCGAATTTGGAACCATAAAAAGAGTAATACCTTGATAAATTTCTCCCAGTTCGTCACTTGACATCTTGCGTATGCCACTAGCAGGGTCTGCTACGTAGAATTTACTATTCATTTTGATACTATGTAATACCACAAAATGATTTTGACCTAAATCGTTCTTAACTTGAAGAATCGCAGGAAATGTTAATTTCGGGGTCAAATCTTCCAGAGCTACTCGGACAGCTTTTACCGTAAAATTCAATTTGTTCAGACCTGAAACAATACCACTTACAGTCGTTCCATACATGTCTGTCCCAATAATTTCCCGAATCTTCATGATTGATAGTTCCTTTTTGTAAGATAAAAGAACTGTTGAAACAACTGCTGCAGCACAATCTGACTGATCGTGTTGCATCGTACAAGGATATTTTTTTAACATAGAATACTCAATTCTTTAGAATTAATCTAACTTTTATACCATATATGCTAAATAGCTACAATATTATGATATCTGCCATGATGCTATAACTTATAAAAGACTAATTTTTGACATGTAGTTAATCAATTCATTCTAAATTTGCACAAGAGATAGTGCTATTGCACTTATTCCAAATCTCTTTCCTAGAAAGACTTCGTTTAACAAAATAACTCTATCTCTTGAGTGCTAAAGACTGCACATTTAGCATGAAATATTATCAGAAAACTTTTCTTTGATGTCACCCAAACCTCAATCACTGCCCCGTAGTTCTTGAATCAGTCTATTTTCAACTGTATCATTCTTTGTTCTTGATATCGTTCCAAGCATTGTAGTACAGCAGATTTTTGTCCAAGGACTGAGCTTCCTCTAACAACTCAAGCTCCCTTACATTATATTGGCCAGCCCCATGGAAAGATTATGGCCAGACTAATCAATGATATAATACATACTAGAATACAAAATATTTTTTTATTCATCATTTTTCCTCTTATCTTTGGTTCCATTTTTAAACTATGTCAACCTTTTTTACAAATTTATTTCGACTTTCTTTTTTACTTTTTATATTACTATGATACAATATGTTTAATAGGATTCAATTCCTTGTTAACTTTTTTCACACATAAGGAGGAGATCATGCGCTACGATTTTGGAAATGTTTATAAAGAAATCCGTGAGTCAAAAGGGTTGACCCAAGAAGATGTCTGTGGCAGCGTCCTTTCAAGAACCAGCCTATCAAAAATCGAAAGTGGCAAGACAACTCCTAAATATGAGAATATGGAGTTTCTTCTCCAGCAAATTAATATGACCTTTGAAGAGTTTGACTATATTTGCCATCTCTATCAACCTAGCCAACGAGCGGAAATCATACAAAGCTACCTCAATATGAGCTCAATCCTAGGGACTAGTGAACTCGAAAAACTATTTCAAAAATGCCAAGACTATCTCAAGACCCACCACGATCTCCCTATAGAGGAAATCAGCGACATGCTTGAAGTTGTCATTTATATCCGTCAACACGGGACAGGGGAATTATCAAACCACACAGAACAGATTGTCAAGAAACTTTGGAGAAAAATTGAAAAACAAGATACGTGGTATGAGAGTGACCTAAAAATCCTCAATACCATCCTTTTCAGATTTCCCATTGAACACCTCCATCTCATCACTGGAAAAATCTTGCAACGCTTAGAAGTCTATAAAAACTATCAACATTTATATGACTTGCGAATGGCAATCCTACTCAACCTCTCTACCATTTACTTATACAATCAAGATAGAAACATGTGCCAACAAATCTGCTACACTTTACTGGAGGATGCCAAGAACAAGAAAAGCTACGATAGGCTTGCTATCTGCTATGTCCGTATTGGAATTTGTACGTATGATTCTAAACTTATTCAAAAAGGATTCTCCCTTCTGGAACTAACCGATGAGACCTCTATGCTATCTCATCTCCAAAAAGAAGTAGAAAACTATTATCAACCGAAAGAAATATAAAAAAGTCGAGGAAATTCCTCGACCTTTACATATTTTTCTGTTAGTTATTTCTTAATACCAACCGTTGTTAAGCCAGAAGTTCTTGGCAGCTGTCCATGAACCGTAACGTCCTGCAACGTAGGCATCTGCTACACGTTCTTGGTTTTCAGCTGAGTAGTCACCGTTCAAGTATGAATCTGTCAATTGATAACGTCCGATATAACGTCCGTTTGTAGCTGTGTAGCTACCACCTGATTCTTTTTGAGCGATCCATTCTTTGGCTTCTGCTTCAGATCCACTTACAGTTGAAGCTGTGTAACTTTCTTCTTCATAAGAAGTGCTGGTTGTAGCAGCTGGTGCTTCGTAAGTTGTTGTTTCAGTTATTTCTTCGTAAGTCGTAGTCTCTTCGATTGTTTCTCCTGTTGCCGCTGGGGCTTCATAAGTTTTCGCAGCTGGAGCTGTCCCTTCGATGACCAAAACTTGATCCACAAAGATCAGATGAATATCCTCTATCTTGTTTTTTTCTGCCAATTTTTCAACCGTAGTGTTGTACTTCTCAGCGATTTCTGAAAGAGTGTCACCTGGTTTAACTGTATAAGTGATTGTTTCATCTGCAAAAGCAAGTGATGGTGCAAGGAAAGCAAGGAAAGTTGCTGCTCCTGCAAGAGTTAATTTGATTTTTTTAGTTGTTAATGTCATTTCTAAAAATTCTCCTTTTTACTATGCTTCTATCATACCGTTTGAATATTACCGTTTCTTGACGGTTTCGTGTAAAAATATTACAAAAATATTTTATATTTACTGAAACATTGATATTTTTGTCATAAAAGACAAGATTTTATACCATTTTTATCCATTTTTTCGGTTTTATAAGGGAAATAAGCACAGAACTTCATTCTTTGATATAATAGAAACAAGAATCTTTGTAAGGGGAAACAGATGCACTCACTTCGTTTTCAATCTGTCTTTGATATTATCGGCCCTGTCATGATCGGCCCATCAAGTAGCCATACAGCTGGTGCGGTTCGTATCGGAAAAATCGTGTCTTCTATCTTTGGTGATAGACCGACAGAGGTGGAATTCCAACTATTTAATTCATTTGCCAAGACCTACCGTGGCCATGGAACAGATCTTGCTCTCGTTGCGGGTATTTTAGGTATGGATACGGACGATCCCGACATTCCCAATAGCCTAGAGATTGCCCATAAACGTGGTATCAAGATTGTCTGGACCATTCAGAAAGACAGCAACGCTCCTCACCCTAACACCACTAAAATCACTGTGAAGAATGAACACAAATCCATTAGTGTGACGGGGATTTCTATTGGTGGGGGAAATATCCAAGTTACGGAGCTTAATGGCTTTGCTGTTTCTCTCAACATGAACACACCAACCATTATCATCGTGCATCAGGATGTCCCAGGTATGATTGCCCATGTTACTGAAGCCCTCTCTCGTTTCGATATCAACATCGCTCAGATGAATGTGACTCGGGAAAAAGCTGGAGAAAAAGCCATCATGATTATTGAAGTTGATAGTCGAAGTTGTGAGGAGGCGATTGAAGAAATCCGAAAAATCCCCCATCTCCACAATGTCAATTTCTTTAAGTAGGAGGAAACATGTTTTATTCTATCAAAGAATTGGTCGAGCAGGCGGATCTAGACTTCCAAGGAAATGTCGCAGAACTCATGATCGCGACAGAATATGAACTGACCGGCCGGGAACGTGCAGAAGTTCTTCTCCTCATGGAGCGCAATCTAGAAGTCATGAAAGCCTCTGTCGAGCTCGGTCTTAGTGAAAACAAATCCCGTAGCGGCCTAACAGGTGGAGATGCGGCCAAACTAGACCGCCATCTCAAAAGTGGCAAGGCCTTGTCTGACTTTACCATCCTATCAGCAGCCCGTAATGCCATCGCGGTCAATGAACACAACGCTAAAATGGGTTTGGTATGCGCTACCCCAACCGCAGGAAGTGCTGGTTGTTTGCCAGCCGTTCTCACTGCTGCTATCCAAAAATTAGACCTTAGCCACGAAGAACAGCTGGATTTCCTCTTTGCTGCGGGTGCCTTTGGATTGGTTATCGCAAACAACGCTTCTATCTCAGGTGCTGAGGGTGGCTGCCAGGCCGAAGTCGGTTCTGCCTCTGCCATGAGTGCCGCAGCCTTGACCTTGGCTGCAGGTGGAACGCCCTATCAAGCCAGTCAAGCCATCGCCTTTGTCATTAAAAATATGCTGGGCCTCATCTGCGACCCCGTCGCTGGTTTGGTTGAAGTTCCTTGTGTCAAACGAAATGCCATGGGGGCTAGCTTTGCCTTTATCGCGGCAGATATGGCCTTGGCAGGTATTGAGTCTAAGATCCCTGTTGACGAAGTCATCGATGCCATGTACCAAGTCGGTTCCAGCCTCCCAACTGCCTTTCGTGAAACAGCTGAGGGTGGACTCGCAGCCACCCCTACTGGCCGTCGCCTACAAAAAGAAATCTTCGGAGAATAACCTTATCTAATAGGAGAAACTATGTCATCAATCTCAGCCATCTTTTTCGATCTAGACGGAACTCTGGTTGACAGTTCCATCGGGATCCACAATTCCTTTACTCATACCTTTAAAGAACTAGGAGTTCCAAGTCCTGATGCTAAAACCATTCGTGGTTTCATGGGTCCACCGCTTGAAACTAGTTTTGCAACGTGTCTCCCAAAGGAACAAATCTCGGAAGCTGTTCAAACCTATCGTTCTTACTACAAGAAAAAAGGGATCCACGAAGCGCAACTCTTTCCTCGAATGACCGAATTGCTTCAAGAACTCTCACAAACCTATCCTCTCTATATCACCACAACAAAGAATACTCCTACTGCTCATGATATGACTAAAAATCTGGGAATTCATCATTTCTTTAACGGCATTTACGGTTCTAGTCCTGAAACACCACACAAGGCGGATGTCATCCGTTACGCCTTGCAGACACATCAACTCCCTGCAGACCAAGTCCTCATCATCGGGGATACTAAGTTTGATATGATCGGAGCCCAAGAAACTGGCATTAAAAAGTTTGCTGTTACTTGGGGATTTGGAGAAGAGGCTGATTTGCTCAGCTATCAACCTGACTGGATTGCCCATACAATCGATGATATCATCAGTCAGCTATAACAAGCCAATAGACTAAAAAGGCCAAGATCCTGTATAAACAGAATCTTGGCCTTTGATTTATAATCAATTACATGAGTCACTCTTACTCAATATGAGTTGTTTCATTTGCAAAGGAAATGATTGCTTCTTTGAGCTCATCTCCGCTGAGTGAACGGAACTCTTCAATTTTCTGATTGATGGCTTCTAGTGGCATGACATTTACCTTACCAACGAAAATCTTGTCCATGACTTGGTTATCAACCAATTCGGTCGAAACCAAGAGTTCCTCATAGAGCTTTTCACCCGGACGAATACCGACCTCAACGATTGGAATTTCACTTTCTGTGTGTCCGCTTAGAAGGACCATTTTCTTAGCCAAGTCATAGATCTTAACTGGTTTGCCCATATCGAGGATAAAGACTTCTCCGTCCTTGGCATAAGCGCCAGCATGGATTACTAGACGGCTAGCCTCTGGAATAGTCATGAAGTAACGTGTCATACGGAAGTCTGTCACCGTTACAGGACCACCTTCAGCAATCTGGCGTTCAAAGACAGGAATCACGCTACCACGGCTACCGAGAACATTCCCAAAACGGACTGCACAGTAGGTTGATTTGCTACGTTGGTTAAAGCCAGTGACAATCAACTCTGCCACACGCTTGGTTGCGCCCATAACATTCGGTGGATTGACCGCCTTGTCAGTCGAAATCATGACCATCTTAGGTACTTTGGCTGCATCAACAGCCTTGGCAACATTGTAGGTTCCTAGGATATTGTTCTTGAAGGCTTCTTTTGGATTGCGTTCCATCATCGGAACATGTTTGTGGGCTGCAGCATGGTAGACGATGGCTGGTTTGTACTGTTCAAACACTTGTAGAAGACGATCATAGTCCTGAATATCTGCAATGACAGGAACATAATCAATCCCTTGGAATGTACGAATCAATTCATGGTAAACGAGGTAGATAGAATTTTCACCATGCCCCAGCAAAATCACGCGTTCAGGATTAAAGCGACTGACCTGACGACAAATCTCTGAACCAATCGAACCGCCGGCTCCTGTCACCAAGATGGTCTTGCCTGTAAGCTCTGCACCAAGACGGGATTCGTCGAGACGGATTTCCTGACGGCCCAAAAGGTCTGTAATGTCAATTTTCTGGAAGCCGCTACCTGGTTGGTGAAGTCCCTGAACAACTGTTTCAACCTTGGGCATCTTGTAACATTTGATACCGAGTTTATTACACATCTGCAGGATACGTTCGTACTCTGACGGATCAAGCGAAGGAATGGCTACGATGACGCGCTCGATTTGGTGACGTTTAGCTAATTCAGGCAGATTATCATAAGAGCCCAAAACTGGGATTCCACCTAGTTTTTGTCCCTTTTTCTTCTCATCATTATCCAAAATTCCCACTAGCTCAAGGTCACTAGTTGGGTGTTGGTAGCTATTCATAAAGAGGGCCCCACCATCACCAGCACCAATCAAGAAGGTACGGCGGTGTTCGCCCTCCCCACTTCCCTGCTTGCGCTTAGAATAAATCAACTGCCAAGTGATACGAGGGAGTAAGATCAGGAAGGTACTCAATAAGATAAAGAGTATGATGAATCGGATAGAAAATAGAGGAAGAAAGGCGTAGCAAAGTCCGTAAGAGACAATGCTGCTGACGGTTACGCCAAAAAAGATTTTTAAGAAATCTGTGATTTTACTATAGCGACTAATACTCGCATTGAGCCCCCAAAATCCAATCATGATTTGATAGAAGAGGAAAGCCAAACCAGTATAGATAACATAGTCCACAGGCGCTGGGTTAATCAAGCCATAAAAGAGAATGTAAGACACGATGATGGAAACCACCATACTAATAATATCAAATACACCCCAGAACACCTGCTTTTGCTGTTTATTTAAAATTTCAACCAGATCAATCACATAATCTGTTAGTTTTTTATTCATAGGAATTTACTCCCCCTTAAAAGAGTTGGATAATACTGTTGTTAATCTTTTTGAGAACATCTTCTCTAATTCTCCAAATAAATAATCTGATTTCTATAAGTTTGCTTCCATTTAAATCCCTTAATAAAACCAAACAAGGTTCCAACTCCATAAGAAAAATGAATGGCGAACAAAAGAATAGGCATTAGAAGCAATAGCATGTTTTTATGCTTTGCATAAGTTAATACTGTCAACATGAGAACAAATAAAAAGTAAATTGCAATTAGAGAAAAAAGAAATGTCACTGAAAATGGTACTAACAAAATACTTAAGAAGATACTTAGAACAAAAACAAAAGGAACATAATGAAAGATTGATAGGCACTGTGGTTTAACATGTGTTGTTAAACCAATCCACAATCCATTAGAATATTTTTGGTAGAGCATCTTTTTAAGAGTCGGCCGAATATACTGATAAGATAAAACACTCGGGCTATACCGAATGCGATAGCCATGTTTTCTGATCCGATAGTGAAGTTCATTATCTTCTGTTCGACCAAGTTGCTCATCTACTAAGCCAGCTTGTTGAAAAACTTCTCGTCTATACATCCCATGAAAAATGGAAGATACATACCTATCTTGAGAACTATTGCGATAATCAGCAATACTACTTCCAAACATATTTTCTTCAACAAGATGTAGGACTTCTGACCACTTATCTTTTTCTTCAACAATGGTCGGTCTTGTTCCTCCACAAACAAACTCTCCTTGGTTAATCAGAGCAACATTCGCACTCACAAAATTTTCTGTAACTTTTGAATGAGCATCAATCTTCAAAATAACATCGCCTATTGATTGCTTGATACCCATATTAAATCCACTAGCTTGATTTTTCTTGGGATTATCATAAAGTCTGATGGATCTAAACTCATTATTTTTCTTTATAAATTGTTGTACTATCTCTTTCGTTGCATCGGTCGACATAGCATTAATAAATAGAATTTCAATATTTTTTTTATTATATGTTTGATTTTTTAAATCTTCAATGAGATCCGGCAAATATTTCTCTTCATTGTATGCGCTGATAACAATTGAAACCAGCCTTTCACCAATATTTTGAGTCACTTCTACTCTCCTGAATTATTCCTTCCACTATTTTATCACAAATTTTCTCACTTTCCTATTTTTATATCAAATCAAGGAAAATTCTAGTAAAGAAATGTATCTCCTTTCACTCTATTCTCGCTTAAATCAATCGAACTTTCTTAGCTGTCATTACTTGACATTATAAGGAAAAAAACTTAAAATAAGCTGTTATTAAAATCATCTATTCGAGGTTTTTATGAAAAAACAATCACTCTTTTTTATCCTAGGAATTGTCTTAATCGGGACCGTTTTACGCTCTCCTTTCACTGCTCTTCCAACCATTTTAGGAGATATCGCTCAGGGACTAGGAGTGGAGGTTAGCTCTCTTGGAATTTTAACCAGTCTCCCTCTCTTGATGTTTGCTCTTTTTTCTGCTTTTGCAAGCCGCTTGGCTCAAAAAATCGGGTTGGAACATCTCTTTACTTACTGTCTCCTCCTCTTAACTATTGGCTCTGTCATTCGGATTTTCAATCTTCCCCTTCTCTATCTAGGAACTCTAATCATCGGAGCAAGTATCGCCATTTTCAATGTACTCCTCCCAAGTATGATCCAGGCAAATCAGCCTCAAAAGATTAGTTTCCTAACAACTCTCTATGTCACTGCCATGGGAATTTCGACAGCCATCGCTTCATATCTTTCGGTCCCTATCACCCAAGCTAGTTCTTGGAAGGGCCTCATCCTCGTTCTCAGCTTTCTCTGTCTGGTCACTCTGCTAGTCTGGTTGCCAAATCATCGCCACAACCACTATCTAGAAGGCCAAAAAGAAAAGCAAGTCAAAGAAAATATTCTAAAAAGTAAAGATGTCTGGGCCATCATTATCTTTGGTGGTCTTCAGTCCTTGCTCTTTTATACGAGCATGACCTGGCTTCCAACGATTGCTATTAGTGCTGGTCTTTCTAATAGTGATGCGGCTCTTCTAGCTTCTATCTTCTCGCTGATCAGCATTCCTTTTTCAATGACTGTTCCAAGTCTGACGACTCATCTGTCAGACGGCCACCGTCGAATCATGCTAACAATTATCTCTATCGCTGGGATGACAGGAATTGCCATGCTCTTGTATCCAAGTAGCAGTTTCCTCTACTGGTTAGTCGTCCACCTCTTGATTGGAACGGCCTGCAGCGCCCTCTTCCCCTACCTCATGGTTTGTTTTTCTCTTAAAACCAGTTCGCCTGAAAAGACTGCTCAGCTATCAGGACTAGCGCAAACAGGGGGCTACATCTTAGCAGCTTTTGGTCCTACCTTGTTTGGTTACAGTTTTGAACTTTTCCAATCTTGGATCCCAGCTGTCCTTGCCCTTCTAGTCATCGATATCATCATGACCGTCTCACTCTTTATGGTGGATCGGGCTGATAAGATACTTTAATTTTTCTAAAATACTTCTCAGATATAAACAATGCAAAGCCAGACTCTGTCTGGTTTTTTTGGTCCATACAAAAATCTAGTTTAATACACCTTAAAACTAGATTAATATCTTGTTTTGTGATAGAATATGTTTGCGTATGATTAGATTTTTGACTTGTGTGTTCGCAAGTATTAACAGCAATGTTATAGGAATGTTTGGCTTCACCTAGTTTTATTAGCTAGGGATTTTCTTGGATTTCTTCTGGAAATCTTGTTCGCGTAAGAGTTATCATACGCTTTTTTTTATGAGGAAAAAATTATGACTAAATTCAATCAACTACAAACAAAAGATGACTTTGCTAAACTCCTCGGCTTTAAAAATGCTAAATACATTAACTATTTATTGTACAACTTACAAACTGATAATTTATATACCACCTTCACTATTCCTAAAAAGAATGGTGGAGAAAGAGTTATACACGCTCCTACAAAAGAGTTAAAATTTCTTCAGAAAAAATTAGCTAATATTTTATGGGAGTGCTACCTTGAAAGCTTGGAATCTAAATCGAAGGACAAGAACTTTAAAACACCTGTTCTGTCTCATGCATTTGAAAAGGGGAAAAGCATTATTACCAACTCTCAGATGCATCGAAACAAAAAATACATTCTGAACATTGACTTGAAAAATTTTTTCGATTCTTTTAATTTTGGAAGAGTAAGAGGCTTCTTTATAAAAGACAGGGATTTTGCTGTTTCACCAGAAATTGCTACAGTAATTGCTCAAATTGCATGTTACCAAGGTAAGTTACCACAAGGAGCCCCTTCTTCTCCCATCATCACAAATTTAATTACTAGAATTTTAGATTATCGGATTGTCAAAATTGCTAAAAAATATCGTTTTACATATTCTAGATATGCCGATGATATGACTTTTTCAACAAATCGTGAATTAAACTCTAATAAATTGAGGGCAAGCAAAGAGTTGGATAACTTTTTAACTGAATTAGAGAAGGTAATCATCTCATCTGGTTTTGAAATCAATCCTAAAAAAACACGATTGAGTAATAATATGCAGCGCCAAGAAGTTACTGGACTAGTTGTAAACAAGAAGATAAATGTAAAAAGAGAGTACATAAAAAATACTCGTGCAATGGCTTTTCAATTATACAAAGATGGTGCTTTTGAAATAGATAAAAAACCAGGAACGCTGAATCAATTAACGGGACGATTTGCTTTTATTTTTCAAATAGAACAATACAACAACTACTTACTTTATAAAAAATCCCTGATACAAAATAATCTAGATTCACAAAAATATTTATTAGGAAGAAATTTATTAAAAAAATCTGAATCGAAATATTATTGGAAGTATATCTTTTATAATAAAGACTTACAAAAGGAATTGTTGCATAACACCAAACATCATACATATAATTTACCTACAGAATTTTACAGTATCGGTAAAGAAGAAAAGAAAATATACATGTCTTTATTTAATTCTAGAGAAAAAGAGTACAAGAAATTTCTATTTTATAAATATTTTTTCGGAAATGACAAACCGATAATTGTAACAGAGGGAAAGACCGATCCACGATATATTAAAGC
>NZ_RJVZ01000018.1:0-30156 GCF_003944215.1 Streptococcus oralis
GGTATATAGACTATTTAAAAAATATAAAAGACAGTAGATGAGTTAGATAAATGTTGAATATGCAAAAACTATTAGAATAGAGTTATTCACTTTAGAAACTTATACTTACTGTGGAAATATATAGTATAATGTTGTTAGGGAAATAGAATTAATAGATTAATAAATGAAAGAATGCAAATCAGGAGGTGCGTGGTGAAAGAAAACGAGGTCATTTTAAAACGGCAATCTACTCGCGTATTTTTTAAGAATGGGGATACGGATTTTTTCTTTAATTGGTTGCTAGGAATCGGTGAAGTTTTTGGCTTCTCTCATGGAGAGCTGTATTATCTTGCTCAAAAGTTAGGTAATTCACCAAAACCTGATGACTGGAAAAATGAGTTTTTATCACATGTGAACTATCTTGAACAAAAGGTTAGTAATTTAGGTTTGAGTGAACAAACAAAGGCGCAGTATTATCTCGCACAGACCTACTCACTTCGATCGGCAATCCAGTTTACTGATCCATTTTCTGCCGAATACTTACCTATCGTTTGTCAAATGGAGAAGGCGTTCTCTAGTGCAATTCATTCACTAGGTACACCGATTGAAAAACTAACTATTGCTTATCAGGATTCCTACTTGCCTGGTTATTATCTTCATAGCGGTGATAATTGCCCAACGCTGATTATGATTGGTGGAGGTGATACTTATCGCGAAGATTTATTTTATTTTGCAGGATATCCTGGATGGATACGAAATTATAATGTTTTAATGGTTGACCTTCCTGGTCAAGGGAGCAATCCTAGTAGAGGGCTAATCTTTGATGTGGATGCTTCTATTCCAATTTCATTATGCATAGACTGGTTGGAAAATAGAAATCCTAAACTAAATTATTTAGCCATTTATGGTGTCAGCGGAGGGGGATATTTTACCGCACAAGCTGTCGAAAAGGATCCAAGAATTCATGCTTGGATTGCTAGTACCCCTATTTACGACGTTGCAGAGCTCTTCAGAAAAGAATTCGGATCAAGTTTGAAAGCACCTAGTTGGTTAATAAATGCCATTTTAAAATTAGCTGGAAATTTGAATGAATCAGCAAATTTGAATCTTAAAAAGTATGCATGGCAGTTTGGTACTTCTGATTTTAAGAGTGCTATTGATGATGTATTTAACTATGCAAAGATTGTAGATTATCAAAAAATTCAATGCCCATGCCTGTTTATCATGGGAAAGGGTGAGGGTGCTGAACTGCAGCATCAAACTAAGGTAATTTATGAATCACTTAAATCTAAAAATCAACAAACTAAACTTCAAGTATTTGAGGCGGAAAGTGGTGCGGACGCTCATTGCCAAGTCAATAATTTAAGACTCGCCCATAATGTCGTTTTTGATTGGTTGGATACTTTATTTGAATGGAATCAATCAAAGTTTTAGTTCTACTTATACTACTTAGATATATCTACATTTTTACTGTTAGGTGCTACAAGCCTATTTTACTTTAAGTAGCAAATTGAATAAATTCTCTACTGTTGATGGTAAGAGTAGGTTTTAGAATTTCAGTATTTGATGAAGTCTTTTCAAATAATAGGTTTGCTGAGTTATATTAATTATAACTAAATAGTATTATTTTTTCATTATTTACTAGGATTGTCTTCTGATTGATATTAAGAGAAAATAGCTTTGAAAATTGAATTTTGATGATAACATTTTTGAACAATTAGTGTTTAGATATGCTATTTAATTGCTAGAGTGCTCATTATAATAGAAAAAGAAGTAATTTCATTTTCAGTAAAAGTCCATAAAATACTTGAAAAATTATCTTGAAGATGATATAATACAGTCTTGTAAGGGTTATCACATATAACTCAAATAGAAAACACTTAAAGGAGAGTCAAACTATGGCTTCTAAAGATTTCCACGTAGTGGCAGAAACAGGTATTCACGCACGTCCAGCAACATTGTTGGTTCAAACAGCTAGCAAATTTGCTTCAGATATCACTCTTGAGTACAAAGGTAAATCAGTAAACCTTAAATCTATCATGGGTGTTATGAGTCTTGGTGTTGGCCAAGGCGCTGACGTTACAATTTCAGCTGAAGGTGCGGATGCTGACGACGCAATCGCTGCTATCACTGAAACTATGGAAAAAGAAGGATTGGCATAAGGAAAATGACAGAAATGCTTAAAGGAATCGCAGCATCTGACGGTGTTGCAGTTGCAAAAGCATATCTACTCGTTCAACCGGATTTGTCATTTGAGACTGTTACAGTCGAAGATACAAACGCAGAAGAAGCTCGCCTTGATGTCGCTCTACAAGCATCACAAGACGAGCTTTCTGTTATTCGTGAGAAAGCAGTAGGTACGCTAGGGGAAGAAGCAGCTCAAGTTTTTGACGCTCACTTAATGGTTCTTGCTGACCCAGAAATGATTAGTCAAATCAAAGAAACAATCCGTGCTAAGAAAGTGAATGCGGAAGCGGGTCTGAAAGAAGTGACAGACATGTTTATCACTATCTTTGAAGGTATGGAAGACAACCCATACATGCAAGAACGTGCAGCGGATATCCGCGACGTGACAAAACGTGTATTGGCAAATCTTCTTGGTAAAAAATTGCCAAACCCAGCTTCCATCAATGAAGAAGTAATCGTCATTGCTCATGACTTGACTCCTTCTGATACAGCTCAATTGGACAAAAACTTTGTAAAAGCTTTTGTGACCAACATTGGTGGACGTACAAGCCACTCAGCTATCATGGCGCGTACGCTTGAAATTGCAGCTGTATTGGGTACAAACAACATCACTGAAATCGTTAAAGACGGTGACATTCTTGCCGTTAACGGTATCACAGGTGAGGTTATTATCAACCCGACTGATGAGCAAGCGGCTGAATTCAAGGCTGCTGGTGAAGCTTATGCGAAGCAAAAAGCTGAATGGGCGCTCTTGAAAGATGCTAAAACAGTAACTGCGGATGGTAAACACTTTGAATTGGCTGCCAACATCGGTACTCCAAAAGACGTTGAAGGTGTCAATGACAACGGTGCTGAAGCTGTTGGTCTTTACCGTACAGAGTTCTTGTACATGGATTCTCAAGACTTCCCAACAGAAGACGAGCAGTACGAAGCTTACAAAGCTGTACTTGAAGGAATGAACGGTAAACCTGTTGTCGTTCGTACAATGGATATCGGTGGAGATAAGGAACTTCCTTACTTCGATATGCCTCACGAAATGAACCCATTCCTTGGATTCCGTGCCCTTCGTATCTCTATCTCTGAGACTGGAGATGCTATGTTCCGCACACAAATCCGTGCCCTTCTTCGTGCGTCTGTTCACGGTCAATTGCGTATCATGTTCCCAATGGTTGCGCTCTTGAAAGAATTCCGTGCAGCCAAAGCAGTCTTTGACGAAGAAAAAGCAAACCTTCTTGCTGAAGGTGTTGCAGTTGCGGATAATATCCAAGTTGGTATCATGATCGAGATTCCTGCAGCGGCTATGCTTGCAGACCAATTTGCTAAAGAAGTTGACTTCTTCTCAATTGGTACAAACGACTTGATCCAATACACAATGGCGGCAGACCGTATGAACGAGCAAGTTTCATACCTTTACCAACCATATAACCCATCAATCCTTCGCTTGATCAACAACGTTATCAAAGCAGCTCACGCTGAAGGTAAATGGGCTGGTATGTGTGGTGAGATGGCTGGTGACCAACAAGCTGTTCCACTTCTTGTCGGAATGGGCTTGGATGAGTTCTCTATGTCAGCAACATCTGTACTTCGTACACGTAGCTTGATGAAGAAACTCGACACAGCTAAGATGGAAGAGTACGCAAACCGTGCCCTTACAGAATGCTCAACAATGGAAGAAGTTCTTGAACTTCAAAAAGAATACGTTAATTTTGATTAATCAAAAAGTCCTTGCAACTCGGTTGCAGGGATTTTTTGCTTTAAAAATTTAGTGATTGATTTTCAATATAGGATTCTCACATCAGACTGTTCAGATAGAAAGTAGTATAGAAAACAAAAAAATACTTAACCGGTTCATAAAATTCTTGACAAGTTGAAAATTTAGGAGTAAACTATTAACCAGTTAACTATTAGAGAGGAGTTTCTGCAATTTAGAAATGAATTGCGACTAGAAATATCAAAAAGAAAGAGAGTTTCGATGAAAATTAATAAAAAATACCTAGTAGGTTCTGCGGCAGCCTTGATTTTAAGTGTTTGTTCTTACGAGTTGGGACTTTATCAAGCCAGAACGGTCAAGGAAAATAATCGTGTTTCCTATATAGATGGAAAACAAGCAACGCAAAAAACGGAAAATCTGACTCCTGATGAGGTTAGCAAGCGTGAAGGAATCAATGCAGAGCAAATCGTCATCAAGATAACAGACCAAGGCTATGTCACTTCACATGGCGACCACTATCATTATTACAATGGTAAGGTTCCTTATGACGCGATTTTCAGTGAAGAATTACTCATGAAGGATCCAAACTATAAGCTAAAAGATGAGGATATTGTTAATGAAGTCAAGGGTGGTTATGTTATCAAGGTAGATGGAAAATACTATGTTTACCTTAAGGATGCTGCCCATGCTGATAATGTTCGTACAAAAGAGGAAATCAATCGACAAAAACAAGAGCATAGTCAGCATCGTGAAGGTGGGACTCCAAGAAACGATGGTGCTCTAGCCTTAGCACGTTCGCAAGGACGCTATACTACCGATGATGGTTATATCTTTAATGCCTCTGATATCATTGAAGATACTGGCGATGCTTATATCGTTCCTCATGGTGATCATTACCATTATATTCCTAAGAATGAATTATCAGCTAGCGAATTGGCTGCTGCAGAAGCCTTCCTATCAGGTCGGGGAAGTTTGTCAAGTTCAAGAACCTATCGCCGACAAAATAGCGATAGCAGCCCAAGAACTAACTGGGTCCCTTCTGTAAGCAATCAGGGAACTACCAATACTAACACGAACAACAACAGTAACACTAACAGTCAAGCAAGTCAAAGTGATGACATTGATAGTCTTTTGAGACAGCTCTACAAACTGCCTTTGAGCCAACGACACGTGGAATCTGATGGCCTTGTTTTCGATCCAGCACAAATCACAAGTCGCACAGCCAGAGGTGTAGCCGTGCCTCATGGCAACCATTACCACTTTATCCCTTATGAACAAATGTCTGAGTTAGAAGAGCGAATCGCTCGCATCATCCCTCTTCGCTATCGCTCGAACCATTGGCTACCGGATTCAAGACCAGTAGAACCAAGTCCACAAACGACTCCAGAACCTAGTCCAAGTCCGCAACCTACACCAAATCCTCAACCAGCTCCAAGCAATCCAATTGATGAGAAATTAGTCAAACAGGTGATTCGAAAAGTAGCTGGTGGTTATGTCTTTGAGGAGAATGGTATCTCTCGTTATATCCAAGCCAAGGAACTATCGGCTGAAACTACTACAGCAATTGATAGTAAATTAGCCAAGCAAGAAAGTTATTCTCATGAGCTTGGAACAAAAAAAACCAACCTCCCGTCTAGTGATCGAGAATTTTACAATAAGGCTTATGACTTGCTAGCAAGAGTTCATCAAGACTTACTTGATAATAAAGGGCGCCAAGCTGATTTTGACACTTTAGATAAACTGTTGGAACGACTCAACGATTCCTCAAGTGATAAAGTCAAGTTAGTGGATGATATCCTTGCATTTTTAGCACCGATTCGTCATCCGGAACGTTTAGGAAAAGCAAATGCGCAAATAGCTTATACTGATGATGAGATTCAAGTAGCCAAGTTGGCAGGCAAGTATACAACAGAAGATGGCTATATCTTTGATCCTCGTGATATCACCAGTGATGAGGGGGATGCCTATGTAACCCCACATATGACCCATAGTCATTGGATTAAAAAAGATAGTTTGTCTGAAGCTGAAAGAGCAGCAGCCCAGGCTTATGCTAAAGAGAAAGGTTTGACTCCTCCTTCAACAGACCATCAGAATCCAGGAAATACTGAGGCTAAGGGAGCAGAAGCTATCTACAATCGCGTGAAAGCAGCTAAGAAGGTGCCACTTGATCGTATGCCTTACAATCTTCAACATACTGTGGAAGTCAAAAACGGAAGCTTGATTATTCCTCATTATGACCATTACCATAACATCAAATTTGAGTGGTTTGACGAAGGTCTTTATGAGGCTCCTAAGGGGTATACTTTAGAGGATCTCTTTGCGACTGTGAAGTACTATGTCGAACATCCAAACGAACGTCCACATTCAGATAGTGGTTGGGGAAATGCAAGTGACCATGTTCAAAGAAACCAAAATGGTCAAGCTGATAACAATCAAACGGAAAATCCATCAGAGGAGAAACCTCGGACAGACAAACCTGAGGAAGAAAAGCCACGCGAAGAGAAGCCTCAAAGTGAGAAACCAGAATCTCCAAAACCAACTGAGGAGCCGGAGGAAGAATCACCAGAGGAACCAGAAGAACCTCAGGTTGAAACTGAAAAGGTTGAAGAAAAACTGAGAGAAGCTGAAGATTTACTTACAAAAAACCAGGATCCAATTATCAAGTCTAATGCCAAAGAAACTCTAACAGGATTAAAAAATAACCTGCTATTTGGCGCTCAGGACAACAATACTATTATGACAGAAGCTGAAAAGTTGTTGGCATTGTTAAAGGAGAGTAAGTAGTTGTAACAACATTTTCTAACTCCTAAAAACTGGATAGGAGAGCTAGAAAAGATAAAATCGAAAAATGAGAGCAGAATGTGAGTTCTAGTTCTCATTTTTTTCATGAAAATATGTAAAATATCTTGACATATAGTGTAAATAAAGATAAACTATTTACTAGTTAATTAAATGGTTAAATACTAGTTAAGGAGTAATGATGAAAAAAAGAACGATCCTATTATTGATGGTCAGCTTGTTGGCTCTTGTCTTAGGAGCATGTAGTCAAAAAGAAAAACAAGAAGCAAAAGGGATGAAGATTGTCACAAGTTTTTACCCAATCTATGCCATGGTCAAAGAGGTGTCAGGTGACTTGAATGATGTTCGGATGATTCAGTCAAGTAGTGGAATTCACTCATATGAACCTTCAGCGAATGACATTGCTGCTATTTATGACGCGGATGTATTTGTCTACCACTCGCATACACTGGAGTCTTGGGCGGGAAGTCTGGATCCAAATTTGAAAAAATCAAAAGTTAAAGTTTTAGAAGCCTCTGAAGGGATGACCTTGGAGCGTGTACCAGGCTTGGAAGATGTAGAAGCTGGTGATGGTATTGATGAAAAAACACTCTACGACCCTCACACTTGGTTAGATCCTGAAAAAGCAGGCGAAGAGGCACAGATTATTGCGGACAAACTTTCGGAGATTGATAGTGCTAATAAGGAAACGTATCAAAAGAATGCTAAAAACTTTATTAATAAAGCCCAAGAATTGACTAAGAAGTACCAGCCTATTTTTGAAAAAGCGAGCCAAAAGACTTTTGTTACGCAACACACAGCCTTTTCATACCTCGCTAAACGCTTTGGTTTGAAACAACTTGGTATAGCAGGGATTTCCCCTGAACAAGAGCCAAGTCCGAGACAACTAACAGAAATCCAAGAATTTGTCAAAACCTATAAGGTCAAAACCATCTTTACTGAGAGCAATGCTTCTTCTAAAGTCGCTGAGACCTTGGTCAAATCAACAGGAGTTAGCCTAAAGACACTCAATCCTTTGGAAGCAGACCCTGAAAATGATAAAACTTACTTAGAAAATCTAGAAGAAAATATGAATGTTCTTGCAGAAGAATTAAAATGAGGAGATTATGAAAATTAAGAAAAAGTATCTTGCGGCGGGTTCGGCTTTAGTCCTTTCCCTAAGTCTTTGCATCTATGCACTGAACCAACACCAGGTAGAAGACAAAAAAGATACAAATCGTGTATCTTATGTTGATGGGAAACAAGACTCTCAAAAAACAGAGACTCAGACACCAGATCAAGTTAGTAAAAAAGAAGATATTCAGGCTGAGCAAATTGTCGTGAAAATTACCGATCAAGGTTATGTGACATCACACGGTGATCATTTCCATTATTACAATGGGAAAGTCCCTTTTGATGCGATTTTCAGCGAAGAGCTTTTGATGAAAGATGCCAATTATCAACTGAAAGACGCTGATATTGTCAATGAAATCAAAGGTGGCTACATTATCAAGGTGGATGGTAAGTATTATGTTTACCTTAAGGATGTGGCGCATGCAGATAACGTTCGTACGAAGGACGAAATTGAACGCCAAAAACAAGGTCATACTCACGATGCACCAACTTCTAACAGTGCAACGACACTTGCACGATCACAAGGACGCTATACTACCGATGATGGATACATCTTTAATCCATCTGATATTATAGAAGATACTGGTGATGCTTATATCGTTCCTCACGGTGGACATTACCACTACATTCCAAAGAGTTCCTTATCTGCTAGCGAATTAGCAGCTGCTCAAGCCTACCTATCTGGAACTAGAAAACAGCCGAGTGTGACTGACTATCGTCCAAGTCAAAATGGAACCAGTCAAACCACTAATCCTAGTCAACAAACTGAAACACCAAGCAATCCAGAAGAGAGCTTACAGAGTCTATTGCAGCAACTCTATGCACTTCCAAGTAATCAACGTTATGCAGAATCTGATGGCTTGATTTTTGACCCTGCTAAGATTTCAAGCAGAACGCCAAGTGGCGTAGCGATTCCTCATGGAAATCACTATCATTTCATCCCATATACAAAGCTTTCTGCCTTGGAAGAAAAGATTGCGCGTATGATTCCTTTATCTAGCGACAGTGGGAAGCCAACACCTTTGGAAAATCCAAGCAAGCCAGCAGAACATCCAGCTCAACCTGATCATCATCATGACCAAGACGGTGACCATGGAAGTCAAGATATCAACCATGAAGATCATGACCATGATGGAGAGGAGCATGACCATCACCACGGTGAAGAACATGATCATGGTTTTGCAGCTGACCGTGTTATTAGTGAAGATGAGCAAGGGTTTGTAGTTTCTCATGGAGATCACGCTCATTATTTCTTTAAGAAGGACTTGACTGCAGCCCAAATCAAAGCTGCCCAAGATCACTTGAAAGAAAATCATCAGCCGCAGCACGTTCAACCACTTGCAAAGACTGTGGAAAGTTTCTCAAGAGATGCTAGCGATGAAGAAAAAATCAAGTATATCTCACAGACCTACGGAGTACCGCTCGAAGCGATTCGCATTTCAAATGGATTCTTTGTCTTTGGAAATCCGGATCAAGCCTATGATCCAACCCATATCCATCCCTATGCTGTTCGAAAAGAACATGTTCGTATTCCTCTCCAAACTGGGAATCCAGAACTGGATTTCCTAAATGAACTTTATACGACTGCCCTACGTGATGGGGTGTCTCCTTATAGTTTACAGGTAGAAAGTGGTAGTTTTGTGATTCCTCACGGAGACCACAATCACTACATCAAGGTTCAAACTAAGGGCTATGAAGTAGCTTTGAAAAACAAGATTCCAGCCCTACAATCGACCTATCAACCTGGAGCATTTGATGAACAAACTGTTCTATCTAAAGTTGATCAACTGTTAGCAGATAGCAGAAGTCTCTACAAAGACCAGCCTATCATGCAGAGACGTGTTGAACTTGCTTTGGGGCAATTCACCGAAAATATGAAAAAACTGGCAACAAACTCAACTGCTGGATATCTAGCAGCCTTGGATCTCTTTGATAAACAGTATATCCATGTGGATCAAAGTGTGGCACCAGTTGAAACTTCACCTTTAGATAAGAAGTACCAAGCCCTTGTAGATAAGATCAATACACTGGATACGGACACTTATGGCTTGTCTAAGAAAGATCTTTTGGTACATTTGCAGGAAGCAAAACTAGCACAAGATGAGACAGAGTTGGCTGCCATTGAAGCGAAACTTCAGGCCTTGCAAGATTTCCGTGATCGGACAGGGGTTACAACAGTAGAGTACATCAAGTATTTCTATGAACATGTATCTGATGGTCGTTTGAGAGAAGAACTTCGGAACCGTGTTGCCAAGTTGACATGGGAACTTTACCAGTCACAATCTTTCCTCAAAGCAACCGACTTGAACAAGCTATTCCCAACTATTTACCAAACTAAGCTAGAAGTAGAAGAAGCTCTCAAAGAAGAACCCGTTTCTACAAAAGCTGGTAAGACTATTCTAGATACGGAAAAAGTAGATAGTCAAACCGCTAAGACAGCCATCTATGAATTCCTAAAAGAACTCTACGGTGATTTTATGCCAGAAGAGCGGGTTAGCCATGTTAAGAAGGAAGAAGTGGATGCTCTCCTAACCAAAGTTGCCCAACTCCTAGCACGTGTTAAAGAGGATGGTGTCAAACAATCCCTAGCTGAAGAAGCTGCTAATATCAAAGCGGCTACTGAAAAGGAAAATGCAGACCTTGACGAAGCTAAAACACAACTTGAGGATCTTTTAAATCGTATTGCAGCGACTATCCAACGAGAGGAAAAAGAAGCAGAAAAAGATCCACAAACTGTGATCATCTACCAAAAACTCTATAATGTCTTGCTCTCTCTTCACAAGTACTTAGAGGATAACAAAGGATCCGATGCTGACTTTGAACGTGTTGATGCCCTATTTGATCAACTTGCAGCCAAAAGCAGTGATAAAGAAGGTCTCCTCACTCTGGCCAAAGAAATCATTAGCTTGAACCAAGAACTTCGTTCAAAATCAAGTGAAATTGATAGCCAATCTAAGTCTGAGAAAGACAGTGAAACAGCTGCTTCTCAAGCAAGCGAAAAACAAGAGAAAAGTGAGTCTGATCCAAGTACTCAACCAAAGGAATAAAAAGAAAGGCGAAGTAGCTGAGCTACCTCGTCTTTTTTAGTCTTTATAAGATACAATGCCAATGATGGTATCTACAGCGCGCTCCATAGTCTGAAGGCTGACGTATTCAAAACGTCCATGCATGTTTTCACCACCTGCAAAGATATTAGGAGTTGGAATTCCCATAAAGGAAATCTTAGATCCATCTGTCCCACCACGAATTGGTTCAATGATTGGCGTTATTCCCAGATCTTCCATAACAGCTTTAGCAATGGTAACGGGCGTCATGTCTTTCTCAATGACTTCTTTCATATTGTAGTACTGGTCTGTCAGAGTCAAGGTAACGCGATCATTCCCAAGCTCTTGATTCATCTTGTCAGCAATCTCCTGCATGGCTTCCTTACGAGCTTCAAAGGCATCCTTTTCAAAGTCGCGAATGATATAGCTTGAATGCGCCTCCTCGACACTACCTGACACATCCATAAGATGATAGAAACCTTGGTAACCATCTGTCAACTCAGGTCGGTCATTCTCAGGAAGTTGATTATGAAAATCAATCGCTAACTGAAGAGCATTGACCATCTGTCCTTTAGCGGTACCAGGGTGAACATTGCGTCCTTGGAAATGGAGTTCAGCAGCAGCTGCTGAGAAAGTCTCGTACTGAAGTTCACCTAGTGGGCCACCATCAACAGTATAGGCAAAGTCAACGTCAAAGTCTTCAGCATCAAACTTGTTAGCTCCAACACCGATTTCTTCATCTGGTCCAAAACCAACACGGATTTCACAATGCTTGATTTCAGGGTGAGCAGTCAGATATTCAATAGCAGTCATAATCTCAGCAACCCCTGACTTGTCATCAGCACCCAGCAAGGTCGTGCCATCAGTTGTGATAAGGGTTTGGCCTGGATATTTCTCAAGGCTCTTGAAATCAGCAGGATCGAGTTTAAAACCAGAATCACCTAAGTCGATAGCTCCACCATCGTAATTTTCGATGACTTGCGGATTAACTCCCTCAGCATTAAAGTCAGCTGTATCCATGTGGGAGATAAATCCAATCTTACGTGTCAAGCTCGGATCATTAGCTGGCAAGGTTCCAATAGCAAAACCATTTGGTAGGTAGTAAACATTTTGCAGACCAACACGTTTCATTTCGGGAATAAGAATATTGGTCGCAAAATCTACCTGACTTTGCGTACTTGGAGTAGTAGTAGAGTGTTCGTCAGAGCGGGTATTGACCTTAACGTAGGTCAAAAAACGTTCTAAAAGGTTGGGATAAGTCATAAAAACTCCTTTAATATCATTTTTTTCATTGTATCATAGAATGGAGAGAAAGACAAAGAGAAGTAANTAAAAATAAAATGAATGAAAGCGTTTATTTATTATATATTTCATGGTAGAATGGTAATTGAAAAAAACATCACAAGGACATATCAATGAAAAAAGCAATTTTAATGATGACATTTGGTTCGCCAGAAGAGATTACCTTTGAGAGTGTAGCGGATTTTTTTACCAATATTCGTCGTGGAATCAGACCCAAAGATCACGAGATTCAGACTCTCTATGACAATTATGTTCGTATAGGTGGTACGCCCCTGCAGAGGATTACACGTGAGGAGGTCAATTTAGTCAAGGAACGTTTAGGAGAAGAGTATGGCATCTACTTTGCCAACAAATTTTCTCGGCCCTTTATCCCTGATGTGATCAAGCAGATGGAGGCTGATGGTGTTGAAGAGTGTATTTGTTTGATTTTAGAACCACATTATTCCTTCTACTCGGTTATGGGGTATGAAAAGTTTCTGGAGAGCCAGCAAATCCGGTTTTTAGTCATTAAGGATTGGTATCAGCAACAGTCTTTGTTGGACTTCTGGACAGATGAGATTAGCAAAATTTTACGGAACGATGTGGGAGAAGAGTCTTTTAAGGTAATTTTCTCAGCCCATAGTGTTCCAATTTTTGCCTTGGACTTTGGAGATCCTTATATCGATCAGATTTTTGATAATAGCAAGCTAATCGCTGAACAACTCGGATTGACGGGCGATCAGTATACCAATACTTGGCAGAGCGAAAGCGATATTGGAATCCCTTGGATCAAGCCAGATGTACTCGAGTATCTGAGAGAACAGAAACAACATCCAGAGCATTATATTTTTGTACCAATTAGCTTTATCAGTGAACATATCGAAGTTCTTTTTGATAACGATGTAGAATGTTATGAATTATGTCAAGAATTAGGTGTCACCTACCATCGACCACCTATGCCAAACACAGACTCTCGTTTAATTGACGCTTTAGTTGATACTGTAAGAGCCAATGAACAAAAAGAATTTAAGGAATTTCTCCCAGAAGAAGAAACCTTTGACGAGCTAGCTCCGTCAGCCACCACTAAGGATATTATGGAGGAGACAGACGACCTCCAGATGCCAGAATTTGTGAAAAAACTCATTGAGAAAAAAGGCCGTGAAAATGTGAAGATGCCTTACTTGATTAAGAAAATGCTAGAAAAGGCTGGTAAGTTGCCGAAAGACTAAAGAAAAAAGGATTTAGCATGAAGCTAGATCCTTTATTTGTCTTATTTTTTCTCAAGAAGATCTTTGATTTCTTGAAGGACTTCAAGTTCAGTTGGAGCAGCAGGTGTATCTTCGGCTGGCTCTTCTTTCTTAGTAAGGTTTTGAGCTTTTTCAACAGCTTTGATAACGAAGAAAAGGACAGTGCCAATCACTAAGAAGTTGATAACAGCACTCAAGAAGCTACCATAACCAACACCATTCCATGAAAGTTCAGCGATGCGTTCAACGTTCGCCGCTTTCAAAGCTGGGTTCAAGATAAGTGGAGTGATGATGTCATTTACAAGTGAAGTAACGATAGCACCAAAAGCAGAGGCGATGATCACACCGACAGCGAGGTCAACGACATTGCCACGAAGCAAAAATTCTTTAAGATCTTTTAACATTTTCATAATTTCCTTTCAAAAACTAATCTTAATTGTACCTGAAATACCTAGATATTGCAACCTTAATGCTTAATGACATCCATTTCATTTATAAAAAACGTATACTTTACTAAAAATATAGTTAAGAATGATAATCAAAATCTGCGCAATTAGAGTTTCGATGGTATTGACCTGATCTAGTTGATCGTTGACAAATTGCCCGATAATATCGGGATAAGATGTAACAAAGATATAAGTTAAAAGAACGTCAAGACCAAGAGTAGAGAGACGAGCTAAGAAAAACTTAGCCAGGCGAGTCGGCCAATTCTTTCTCTTTTGCTTAAAGACGATGGTGTCATTTGTGATAAAGGCAAAGAGAATCCCAATGATATTTGCGAGTACGGTTACTAGGATTTCCTGGTGACTGATATGGTAAATAACCAAACGTGATAAAATCGAGATCAGAGTAGTAGCTCCACCGAAAAATAAGTAGGAGAGGATTTCGTTATCAAAGAAAGTTTTTATTAGTTTTTTCATGATTTTAGTATAGCATAAAGCTGGCTATTATGCTATACTGGTAAGGTTGATTCAATCAACCCTTGGTGCTTAGCTTCTTTCACCAAGCATATTTTACGCGGGAAACCGCCAAAGGAGAAAACATGAAAAAATTAACTGTTCGTGATATGGCAGATATTGCTATCGTTGCTGCTATCTATGTGGTTTTGACCATCACCCCACCCCTTAATGCCATTAGCTACGGTGCCTACCAGTTCCGTATTTCTGAGATGATGAATTTCTTGGCCTTTTACAATCCCAAATATATCATCGGTGTGACGATTGGTTGTATGATTGCTAATTTCTTTAGCTTTGGTCTAATAGATGTCTTTGTCGGTGGGGGATCTACCCTAGTTTTCCTTAGTCTAGGTGTATGGCTATTTAGCAAGTACAAGAAAGACTATCTGTTCAATGGTTTGATTCGTAAAGATCATTTCTTCTTTTCAATCCTCTTCTCAATTTCAATGATTACCATTGCAGCTGAACTCCATATCGTTGCAGAGGCTCCATTCTTCTTTACATGGTTCTCTACTGGAATTGGTGAGTTTGCATCACTTATCGTAGGTGCGATTCTGATCAATAAACTGGGACAGCGAATCGATCTTACAAAATAAGAAGTTTATAAGCTAGATTCTTGCTAAATCTAGCTTTTTTCATTCCATAAAATTAAAAGAGAGCGCTTGACAAGAACATAGAACTATAGTATACTTTTTAGGTAAGCTGATTTAGCTCAGTTGGCAGAGCGCATCCATGGTAAGGATGAGGTCGCCGGTTCAATCCCGGCAATTAGCATGATAGAAACGAAATGACCTTGGGAAGCCAAGGTTTTTCTTATACTTCTGTGATAATGAAGCTAAAGAGTTTTGGCTGTTGACAAAAGTGCCCCTATCTAGTAGAATAGTAGTTGCGATGAGTCGATAGGTAGTCTTCGGATTACTATTGAGCATAAGGAGGTCATAACGCAGGAGCGGACCTTGATGAGTTGTGTGAACCTGCTCATCACATGAAGATGCCTCTTAGTCCCTAGTCAATGACTAGGGATTTTTAATTTTCAGAAAATAGAACCCAAAAATGCTTTTCAATTTTTAGAAAAAGTAGTATAATACATATATTATAGAAATTTTTAGAAAATTCCGAAAGAGGTTATTTATGGGATATACAGTTGCTGTAGTCGGCGCGACAGGTGCTGTCGGAGCTCAGATGATAAAAATGTTGGAAGAATCAACACTTCCAATCGATAAAATCCGTTACCTTGCTTCTGCACGTTCAGCAGGCAAAACTTTGAAATTTAAAGACCAAGATATTACGATTGAAGAAACGACTGAGACAGCTTTTGAGGGTGTTGATATTGCACTCTTCTCAGCAGGTGGTTCGACATCAGCTAAGTATGCACCATACGCAGTTAAAGCTGGAGCGGTAGTAGTAGATAATACATCTTACTTCCGCCAAAATCCAGATGTTCCTTTGGTTGTTCCAGAGGTCAATGCTCACGCACTTGATGCCCACAACGGAATCATTGCCTGCCCGAACTGTTCAACAATCCAAATGATGGTGGCTCTTGAGCCGGTCCGCCAAAAATGGGGCTTGGACCGTATCATCGTTTCAACTTATCAAGCCGTTTCAGGTGCTGGTATGGGAGCGATTCTTGAAACACAACGTGAACTTCGTGAAGTCTTGAATGATGGTGTGAACCCACGTGATTTACATGCGGAAATCTTGCCTTCAGGTGGTGACAAGAAACACTATCCTATCGCCTTTAACGCTCTTCCACAAATCGATGTCTTTACTGACAATGATTACACTTACGAAGAGATGAAGATGACCAAGGAAACTAAGAAAATCATGGAAGATGATAGCATCGCAGTGTCTGCAACATGTGTACGTATTCCCGTCTTGTCAGCTCACTCTGAATCTGTTTACATCGAAACAAAAGAAGTGGCTCCAATCGAAGAAGTGAAAGCAGCTATTGCAGCCTTTCCAGGTGCTGTTCTTGAGGATGATGTAGCTCATCAAATCTATCCGCAAGCTATCAATGCTGTCGGCTCGCGTGATACCTTTGTTGGTCGTATCCGTAAAGACTTGGATGCTGAAAAAGGAATCCACATGTGGGTTGTTTCAGATAATCTCCTCAAAGGTGCTGCTTGGAACTCAGTTCAAATCGCAGAAACGCTTCATGAGCGTGGATTGGTTCGTCCAACAGCTGAGCTGAAATTTGAATTGAAATAATGGTTTAGGAGTTCGAATGAACTCCTTCTTTGAAATAGAGAGGTGTTTCTCATGTCTTACCAAGAACTAAAAGAATGTAAAATCATTACAGCCTTTATTACCCCTTTCCATGAGGATGGTTCCATCAACTTTGATGCCATTCCTGCCTTGATTGAGCATTTATTGGCCCATCATACAGACGGCATTCTTCTTGCAGGGACGACTGCTGAGAGTCCGACCTTGACTCACGATGAAGAGTTGCAACTCTTCGCGGCTGTGCAAAAGGTTGTCAATGGACGTGTTCCTTTGATTGCGGGTGTAGGCACCAATGACACACGTGACTCTATCGAGTTTGTCAAAGAAGTCGCAGAATTTGGAGGGTTTGCAGCTGGCCTTGCTATCGTGCCTTACTATAACAAACCTTCTCAAGAAGGGATGTACCAGCACTTTAAGGCGATTGCAGATGCTTCTGATTTACCTATTATCATCTATAACATTCCAGGGCGTGTGGTTGTCGAATTGACTCCAGAAACCATGCTTCGCTTGGCTGACCATCCAAATATCATTGGTGTCAAGGAATGTACTAGTTTGGCCAATATGGCTTACTTGATTGAACACAAGCCAGAAGAGTTCTTGATTTATACAGGTGAAGATGGGGATGCCTTCCATGCCATGAATCTTGGTGCAGATGGGGTTATTTCTGTTGCCTCTCATACAAACGGGGATGAGATGCACGAGATGTTCACTGCAATTGCAGAAAGCGATATGAAGAAAGCAGCAGCTATTCAACGTAAATTCATTCCTAAAGTCAATGCCCTCTTCTCTTATCCAAGCCCTGCACCTGTCAAGGCCGTTTTGAATTACATGGGATTTGAAGCGGGTCCAACTCGTCTACCTCTAGTTCCAGCACCAGAAGAAGATGCCAAACGCATTATCAAGGTTGTTATAGATGGCGACTACGAAGCAACTAAGGCAACCGTAACAGGTGTCCTTAGACCAGATTACTAATGAAGACAATAAAATCCATGACTGCAAGAACGATCATGGATTCTTCTTATTTTCCTAAACAGAATTGGCTAAAGAGTTGGGTGATGAGTTCATCAGGTGCGGCATCTCCAGTGATTTCTCCTAGGATTTCCCAAGTACGGGTCAAGTCAACTTGCAACAAATCAACTGGCATACCCAGCTCAAGACCTTGGTTAACAGCTTGTAGGCTTTCAACTGCTTTTTCAATCAAGGAAATATGACGGGCATTTGACAAGTAAGTAGCATCTTGCTCAACCAAACCAGCATTTTCAAAGAAGAGGTTGTTGATTCTATCCTCAATCTTATCAATGTTTTGATTTTTAAGAACTGAAATACGGATGATATCTTCAGGGAGTTCTGAAGTTTCAATCGCTTCAGGAAGATCCGTTTTATTAAGTAGAATAATGCGGTTGGTATCTTGGCTGATTTCTAAGAGTTGGCGATCTTGGGCGGTCAGTGGTTCACTGGCATTTAGTACTAGTAGTACCAAGTCAGCTTCCTTGAGGGCTTTTCTAGAACGTTCGACACCGATTTGTTCCACGATATCATCTGTATCCCGGATACCGGCTGTATCAATCAATTTGAGAGGAACCCCATTGATGTTGACGTATTCTTCGATGACATCACGGGTAGTACCAGCGATGTCCGTTACGATGGCCTTGTCTTCACGAAGGAGATTGTTGAGGAGGCTCGATTTACCAACGTTGGGGCGTCCGATGATGGCAGTTGAAATTCCCTCACGAAGGATTTTACCGCGACGAGCTGTTTTAAGGAGATTGGTTAGCAATTGCTCAAACTCCATAGTTTTCTCACGGACGACTGCAGTAGTGGCTTCCTCAACATCGTCATACTCAGGATAGTCGATATTGACCTCAACTTGGGCAAGTGTATTGAGGATTTCTTGACGAGTATTATTGATAAGATCAGAAAGAGAACCGTCCAATTGTTTGACTGCGATATTCATAGCTTTGTCAGTCTTGGCACGGATGATGTCCATCACCGCCTCAGCCTGTGTTAAGTCCACACGACCGTTTAGAAAGGCACGCTTGGTAAATTCACCAGGTTCGGCCAACCGAGCTCCTTCACGAATAGCTAGTTGGAGAATCTCATTGGTCACCGCAATCCCACCGTGAGTGTTAATCTCGATAATATCCTCACGAGTGAAGGTCTTTGGAGACTTCATAACTCCAACCATAACTTCGTCCATGACCTTCCCTGTCTGCGGGTCAATAATGTGACCGTAGTTGAGGGTATGGCTTGCAACCTTGCTCAAGTCTTTTCCTTTAAAAATCTTTTGCGCAATGGCAAAACTATCTGTTCCGCTCAAGCGGACAATACCAATGGCCCCTTCTCCAAGAGGAGTAGAGATAGCAGCAATGGTATCAAATTCACGTGTAATCATACTATTTCCTTTTGTATTTCTTTTCTTAGGATAGGTATCCAAGCATCTCTTCAAATTGTAACAAAATTAGACTATTTCTTCAATGGATGCTACTTGGAGATTGAAAAAGCCTAAGCAATACTGCTTAAGCTGGTTTATTTGGTGCGCATTTCTCCTTGTGGGAAGTAAGTCCCTTCTGGCATGTCGTTGATGATGACATGAACGGCTGATTGAGGGGCTCCAGTGTTACGGACAACAGCTTCCGTTACTTCCTTAGCAAGAGCTTTCTTTTGCTCGAGCGTGCGACCTTCAAATAAATCGATGCGTACAAATGGCATAATAGCTTCCTCCACTAGTTTTTGATTTCTTCTATTTTACCACATTTTGCCGTTTAAAGCTTCAGAAAATTATGATATACTAGAATGTAGCAAAAATTTAGAAATGGACGTGAAATAGAAGCATGGCACAGTTGTATTATCGTTATGGGACCATGAACTCTGGTAAGACGATTGAGATTCTCAAGGTGGCCTATAACTACGAGGAGCAAGGAAAGGGAGTTGTGATTATGACTTCTGCTCTGGATACGCGTGATGGTGTCGGCTATGTATCTAGTCGGATTGGCATGAAACGCCCAGCCATTGCGATTGAGGAAACGACAGATATCTTTGGCTATATCCGAGACTTACCTGAAAAACCTTACTGTGTGTTGGTCGATGAGGCCCAGTTTCTCAAGCGTCACCATGTTTACGACCTAGCTCGTGTTGTGGACGAGCTAGACATACCTGTCATGGCTTTTGGTTTGAAGAATGACTTTCGCAATGAATTGTTCGAAGGTTCCAAATACCTCTTGCTCTTAGCAGACAAGATTGACGAAATCAAGACCATTTGTCAGTACTGTAAGAAAAAGGCGACTATGGTGTTGCGTACGCACGATGGTGTGCCAGTCTATGATGGTGAACAAATTCAAATCGGTGGCAATGAAACCTATATCTCAGTCTGCCGTAAACATTATTTTGCCCCTGAAATCAATAAGGAGAATGAGGAAAAATGAACATCTATGATCAACTACAAGCTGTAGAAGACCGATATGAAGAATTAGGAGAATTGCTCAGTGACCCTGATGTGGTATCTGATACCAAACGTTTCATGGAATTGTCCAAAGAAGAAGCTTCCACTCGTGACACAGTAACAGCCTACCGTGAGTACAAACAAGTCCTTCAAAACATCGTCGATGCTGAAGAAATGATTAAGGAATCAGGTGGAGATGCGGACTTGGAAGAAATGGCCAAGCAGGAACTGAAAGACGCTAAGGCTGAAAAAGAAGAGTATGAAGAAAAACTCAAAATTTTGCTCCTTCCAAAGGATCCAAACGATGATAAGAACATCATCCTTGAAATCCGTGGAGCAGCTGGCGGAGATGAAGCAGCACTTTTTGCTGGGGATTTGCTAACCATGTACCAAAAGTATGCAGAAGCCCAAGGCTGGCGCTTTGAAGTCATGGAAGCCTCTATGAACGGTGTCGGTGGTTTCAAAGAAGTGGTTGCCATGGTTTCTGGTCAATCTGTATACTCTAAGCTTAAGTACGAATCAGGTGCCCACCGTGTGCAACGTGTCCCTGTGACAGAGAGCCAAGGGCGTGTACACACTTCAACTGCGACAGTTCTTGTTATGCCTGAAGTGGAAGAAGTTGAATACGATATTGATTCAAAAGATCTTCGTGTGGACATTTACCACGCATCTGGTGCTGGTGGTCAGAACGTCAATAAGGTTGCGACTGCCGTGCGTATCGTTCACTTGCCAACCAATATCAAGGTTGAGATGCAGGAAGAACGTACCCAGCAGAAAAACCGTGAGAAGGCTATGAAGATTATCCGTGCGCGTGTTGCTGACCACTTTGCACAAATTGCCCAGGATGAACAAGACGCTGAGCGTAAGTCGACAATCGGTACTGGTGACCGTTCAGAACGTATCCGTACTTACAATTTCCCACAAAACCGTGTCACAGACCACCGTATTGGATTGACCCTCCAAAAACTAGATACCATCTTGTCTGGTAAATTGGATGAAGTTGTGGATGCCTTGGTTCTTTATGACCAAACACAAAAATTAGAAGAATTAAACAAATAATGAAATTAGCTCAATTATTTTCCGATTTTGAAGAAGAGTTGATAAGACAAGGAGAGGAAGCAGAAAGCCTCTCTTTTGTCTATCGTAACCTAAAAAATCTATCTTTTACAGATTTCGTCTTTGCCCTCCAGCAAGAAGTAACCGAAGTAACCAAAGAGGAAGAATTATTTATAGAAGAAATTTACCAGCAGTTAGTAGCCCATACACCGGCCCAGTACATTATCGGTCACGCAGATTTTTATGGAATGAAGCTAAAAGTGGATGAGCGGGTTTTGATTCCTCGTCCAGAAACAGAAGAGTTGGTGGAACTCATCCTCACAGAAAATCCTGAAGAAAATCTCAAGGTCTTGGACATCGGTACGGGAAGTGGTGCTATTGCCCTCGCCCTAGCAAAAAATAGACCAAATTGGTCAGTGACAGCAGTTGATATTTCACAGGATGCACTAGATTTGGCGGCTGAAAACGCTAAAGTTCAGAATCTCCAGATATTTTTAAAAAAATCCGATTGTTTTACAGAAATTTCTGAAAAATATGATATAATTGTATCCAATCCACCCTATATCTCTCGTGAAGATGAGTCAGAGGTTGGTTTGAATGTTTTGTATTCAGAACCTCACCTAGCTCTCTTTGCAGATGAGGATGGCCTAGCTATTTACCGTAGAATTGCGGAAGATGCAAAAGACTATCTCAAAGATGGTGGTAAGATTTACCTTGAAATTGGATACAAGCAAGGTCAAAGTGTTCCTGCGCTTTTTAGGAAACATCTTCCTGAAAAACGAGTACGAACACTCAAGGACCAATTTGGTCAAGATAGGATGGTTGTAGCTGATGATGGACAGGATTAGACAAGAGTTGGAAAAAGGTGGAGCTGTCGTTCTACCTACCGAGACAGTTTATGGTCTCTTTGCTAAGGCCTTAGATGAAAAGGCTGTCGACCATGTTTACCAACTCAAACGTCGTCCTAGAGACAAGGCGCTCAATCTCAATGTCGCTTCTCTAAAGGACATCTTGCACTTTTCTAAGAATCAGCCAACTTATCTACAAAAACTTGTAGAGGCCTTTTTACCAGGACCCTTGACCATTATCCTCGAAGCCAATGACAATGTTCCCTATTGGGTCAATTCTGGTCTTGCAACGGTGGGATTTCGGATGCCGAGTCATCCCATTACGCTTGATTTGATCCGAGAGACTGGTCCTTTGATTGGACCGTCTGCCAATATTTCAGGTCAGGCAAGTGGAGTGACCTTTCAGCAAATCCTTGAAGATTTTGATCAAGAGGTTCTGGGTCTGGAGGACGATGCTTATCTAACTAGACAGGATTCGACCATTTTGGATTTGTCTGGAGATAAGGTGAAAATCTTACGCCAAGGGGCGATCAAGCGTGAAGATATTCTTGCTCAGTTGCCAGAGATTCCTTTTGAGGAGAAATGAGATGTTAAGAGATTTGCAAGAAACAGATGTAAAAGCTATATGTGACATCAATCAAGAAGTCTTGGGCTATTCTTTTAGTCCAGAGGACACAGCTAGTCAACTAGCTAGATTATCTCAGGATTCACATCATTTCCTACTTGGCTATGAGGATGCAGCCAGTCATGTCTTGCTTGGATATGTCCATGCTGAAGTTTATGAATCCCTCTATTCCAAAGCAGGATTTAATATCTTAGGCTTAGCGGTTTCACCTCAAGCACAAGGGCAAGGTATCGGTAAAAGCTTACTGCAAGGGTTGGAGCAAGAAGCAAAAAGACGTGGCTATGGGTTTATCCGTTTAAACTCTGCTGATCATCGTCTAGGTGCTCATGCATTTTATGAAAAAGTTGGTTATACTTGTGATAAAATGCAAAAACGGTTTATTCGCATCTTTTAGTTTATTTTGTAAACACAAACTAAAGGACCAGTCACACTATAAAGGAGAAGACCTATGATTTTTGACAAAGATGATTTTAAAGCATACGATGCTGATCTCTGGAATGCTATTGCCAAAGAAGAAGAACGCCAACAAAACAACATTGAGTTGATTGCTTCGGAAAACGTTGTTTCCAAGGCTGTTATGGCAGCTCAAGGGTCTATCTTGACAAACAAATATGCCGAGGGTTACCCAGGACGCCGTTATTATGGTGGAACTGATGTAGTAGACGTGGTAGAAACTCTAGCGATTGAACGTGCAAAAGAAATTTTTGGTGCTAAATTCGCCAATGTCCAACCTCACTCAGGAAGCCAAGCCAACTGTGCTGCTTACATGGCCTTGATTGAGCCAGGTGATACCGTTATGGGGATGGATTTGGCAGCAGGTGGACACTTGACTCACGGAGCTCCTGTTAGTTTCTCAGGTCAAACCTACAACTTTGTTTCTTACAGTGTGGATCCTGAAACAGAACTCTTGGACTTTGATGCTATCTTGAAACAAGCCCAAGAAGTCAAACCAAAACTAATTGTAGCTGGTGCTTCAGCCTATTCTCAAATTATCGACTTCTCAAAATTCCGTGAAATCGCAGATGCTGTTGGGGCTAAGCTCATGGTCGATATGGCCCATATCGCTGGTTTGGTGGCAGCCGGTCTTCACCCAAGCCCAGTGCCATACGCTCATATCACTACAACAACGACCCACAAAACCCTTCGTGGACCTCGTGGTGGTTTGATTTTGACAAATGATGAGGACCTAGCTAAGAAAATCAACTCAGCTATTTTCCCTGGTATTCAGGGTGGTCCTTTAGAGCATATTGTGGCGGCTAAGGCAGTTTCCTTCAAAGAAGTTTTGGATCCAGCCTTTAAGGAATATGCTTCTAATGTCATCAAAAACAGCAAGGCTATGGTTGAAGTCTTCTTGCAAGACTCTGATTTCCGTATCATCTCCGGTGGAACTGAAAACCACCTCTTCCTAGTGGATGTAACTAAGGTTGTAGAGAACGGAAAAGTTGCTCAAAACTTGCTGGATGAGGTTAATATTACCCTAAATAAAAACTCAATCCCTTACGAAACCTTGTCACCATTCAAGACAAGTGGTATTCGTATTGGATCTGCAGCCATCACTGCGCGTGGATTTGGTGAAAAAGAAAGCCGTAAAGTGGCTGAACTCATTATCAAAACCCTTAAAAATGCAGAAAATGAAGCTGTCTTAGAAGAAGTGAGAAGTGAAGTTAAAGCGTTGACAGATGCCTTCCCACTATACGAGGACTAATACTTTTATGGACATTTATATTAAGAAAGCTATTATCCATCAGTTCAGCCCAGATGATACTGAGTTGTTTCTAGCGGATAAGTTTCTCAATATCACTCCAAAAATCGAGGAATACCTACGTAAAAAAATCGAACGCGTGTATTCAGATGAAGCCAAGACTGGGATTTTCGAAGAAGAAAATCCCTTCTTCAATCACATCACAGATGATTTGTTGGAGACATCAGTAACCCTGGCTAATCTCTGGAAAGAAGAGTTTAGCATTTCTGAAAATCTCAAGACCAATGACTTGATTTTTGTGCAATTTTCTAAAGAAGGTGTAGAGCATTTCGCTTTCTTGCGAATTGCCTTGCGGGAAACCTTGACTCACCTCGGTGGGGAAGTTGATAATCCAATCAAGCTGACTCAGAATAACCTGCCTGGATTTGGAACAGGGGCTGATGAGGCCTTGGTGGTCAATCTTCAAAGTCGCAAGTACCATCTCATCGAAAAACGTATCAAGTACAATGGGACTTTCTTGAATTATTTTTCAGATAATCTCCTAGCTGTTGCCCCTAAGATTTCACCAAAGAAATCCATCAAGGAACTGGAGAAAACGGCCCAGAGAATTGCTGAATCTTTTAACACAGATGATTTTCAATTTCAATCCAAGGTCAAATCAGCGATTTTCAACAATCTTGAAGAAAGCAATGAACTGTCACCTGAAAAATTGGCTAATGACCTTTTTGACAACAATCTGACAGCTCGTTTGAGCTTTATTGATCAAGTTAAGGAAGCCGTACCAGAACCAGTCCAGTTTGATGAAATTGATGCCAGTCGTCAGCTCAAGAAATTTGAAAATCAAAAACTCTCCTTGTCAAACGGAATCGAGCTCATCGTTCCCAATAACGTCTATCAAGACGCAGAATCTGTCGAGTTTATCCAAAATGACAATGGAACCTATTCTATCTTAATCAAAAATATCGAGGATATTCAAAGTAAATAATGTTTAAATTACTACGAAGAGTGCTAGTGCTAGCAGTCTTCCTTTTCGCTGTCTATAAAGTCTATCATATCCATCAAGATGTGAAGCAAGTCATGACCTACCAACCCATGGTTCGAGAAATCCTCAATGAAAGAGATACTCCAGCCAATGAAGAGCTTGTGCTCGCCATGATTTATACCGAAACAAAGGGAAAAGAAGGCGATGTCATGCAGTCTAGCGAGTCTGCTAGCGGTACCACAAATACTATCAATGACAATGTGACGAGCATTCGTCAGGGGATTCAGGCATTGACTGATAATCTCTACCTAGCTCAGGAAAAGGGCGTTGATGTCTGGACAGCTGTGCAAGCCTATAATTTTGGTCCTGCTTATATCGATTTTATCGCTCAAAATGGCAAGGAAAACACTCTCGCCTTGGCCAAACAATATTCTCGTGAAACGGTCGCTCCTATCCTTGGAAATACGACTGGGAAGACCTACACCTATATCAACCCGATTTCTATCTTTCATGGAGCCGAACTCTATGAAAATGGTGGAAATTATTACTACTCAAGACAGGTACGCTTTAACCTGTACATCATGAAATTCTTTAATTTCTTTTAAGCATCTGGTTTTATTAGGTGTTTTTCACTATAAGTTTTCTTTAAGATTGTTTTATTACCCTAGAAAAGTAAAGGAGGGAATATCCCATGAGAAAGAAATTCTTTCTAACAAGCGCTGCAATTTTGTGGGCCGCAACAGCTATGACGAGTGTCCACGCAGCAACCGATGTTCAAAAAGTAATCGATGAAACCTATGTACAACCAGAATATGTCCTTGGTTCTTCACTAACTGAAGACCAGAAAAATCAAACTCTTAGCAAACTTGGCTATGACGCATCGAAAGACACCAAAGATATCAAAACTATGACACCTGATATCTATTCGAAAATTATGAATGTGGCTAATGATGCTAGTTTACAGCTCTATTCGTCAGCTAAGATTCAAAAGCTGGGGGATAAGTCGCCTCTAGAAGTCAAGATTGAAACGCCTGAAAATATCACCAAGGTGACGCAGGATATGTACCGTAACGCAGCAGTGACGCTGGGAGTGGAGCATGCCAAAATCACAGTTGCGGCTCCCATTCCAGTTACAGGAGAGAGCGCCCTAGCAGGGATTTACTACTCATTAGAGGCCAATGGTGCTAAAGTACCACAAGCCAATAAAGACTTGGCCCAAGAGGAGCTAAAAGCCTTGTCAGATATCAATGCTGAAAACAAGGACAAGTCAGGCTACGATGCCAATAAACTCAATGTCGCTTTGGCAGATATCAAGGCAGGAATTGCAAAGGCGAAAGAAGCCAAAGGTAATCTGACAGAAGAAGATGTCCGCAAAATTGTAGAAGATACACTAAAAAACTACAAACTCGATCAGGTTATAACAGGAAACCAGGTCAATATCATCATTAATTTTGCACTTAACCTCTCAAAGAGTGACATTTTGAACAATGCTGATTTCACTAAAACCCTAAATGACCTCAAGCAAAGCATTGTTTCTCAAGCTGGTGATAGCTTTAAAAATATCAACCTCAACTTTGATGCCAATAAAGCGCTAGAAGACGGGGGCAACTTCTTTAGCTCCCTTTGGCAAGCCATTGTCAACTTCTTCAAGAGTTTTGGTGCTTAGGTCATTTCATGATATAATAGATGGTAACAGAAATGTTGCCGTCTTTTTTTGTCGGCCGATAGAAAGTGAAAAATATGTTAAAGAAAAATGATATTGTAGAAGTTGAAATTGTTGATTTGACCCATGAAGGTGCTGGGGTCGCTAAGGTAGAAGGTTTGGTTTTCTTTGTAGAGAATGCTCTACCAACTGAAAAAATCCTCATGCGTATCCTTAAAGTCACTAAAAAGATTGGCTTTGGGAAAGTTGAAGAATACCTTGTTCAATCACCACATCGTAACCAAGACCTTGATCTTGCTTATCTACGCTCAGGTATTGCTGACTTGGGGCATCTTGCCTACCCAGAGCAGCTCAAGTTTAAAACCAAGCAAGTCAAGGATAGTCTCTATAAGATTGCTGGCATTAGGGATATAGAGGTTGCTGAAACGCTTGGTATGGAGAATCCAGTCAAGTATCGAAATAAGGCACAGGTGCCAGTTCGTCGTGTCAATGGTGTCTTGGAAACTGGCTTTTTCCGTAAGAATTCGCATGATCTCATGCCCCTTGAGGATTTCTTTATCCAAGATCCAGTGATTGACCAAGTCGTAGTTGCTCTACGAGACCTGCTCCGTCGGTATGATTTGAAACCTTATGATGAAAAGGAACAGTCTGGCTTGATTCGGAATCTTGTGGTGCGTCGTGGTCATTATTCAGGACAAATCATGGTCATTTTGGTAACCACTCGTTCGAAAGTTTTTCGTATTGAACAGTTGATCGAGCAACTAATCAAGCAATTCCCAGAGATTGTATCTGTCATGCAAAATATCAACGACCAGAATACCAATGCGATTTTTGGTAAGGAATGGAAGACTCTTTATGGTCAAGACTATATTACTGATCAGATGTTGGGAAATGACTTCCAAATCGCTGGCCCAGCCTTCTACCAGGTCAATACTCAAATAGCGGAGAAACTTTATCAAACAGCTATTGATTTTGCAGGATTAAAAGCAGATGATGTGGTTATTGATGCTTATTCAGGTATTGGAACGATTGGATTATCCGTTGCGAAACATGTCAAGGAAGTCTATGGTGTAGAGGTTATTCCAGAAGCGGTAGAAAATAGCCAGAAAAATGCTTCTTTGAACAATATTACTAATGCTCACTATGTTTGTGATACAGCTGAAAATGCAATGAAGAATTGGCTCAAGGAAGGTATTCAACCAAGTCTTATCCTAGTAGATCCACCAAGAAAAGGCCTCACTGAGAGCTTCATCAAGGCAAGTAGTCAAACAGGAGCTGACCGCATCGCCTATATCTCTTGCAATATTGCCACCATGGCTCGCGATATCAAACTCTATCAAGAATTAGGATATGAGTTGAAGAAAGTACAACCAGTGGACTTGTTTCCGCAAACGCACCATGTCGAGTGTGTAAGTTTGTTAGTGAAACGTGGCTAATCCTCAAAAGGTTCACTGAACCTTTTGAGTCCCGCAGACGCATCATGCGGAGACGGTATCACTGCTTGTACAAGCTGATTAAACATGGGTGTAGCTAGTGAAAGTCCTACAGTGAGGAGTTTAAACATGAAATTCCATGAATTTGGTGATAAGAATTTGCCTCCTATTTTACTGATACATGGTGGTGGCAGTTCTTGGTGGAATTATCTTCGTCAAGCACGAATCTTGTCAAAAGAATACCGTATTATTCTACCCACTTTGAATGGCCACGGCGAGGAATATCAACTTGATTATGTTTCTACTGAAGATTCTGCTTTGGAGATTCTAGACTATATCAAAGCAAACTGTGGTGGGAAATTGTTTGCAATCGGTGGTGTTTCACTTGGTGGTCAAATTGCCATAGAGCTTTTGTCTTTAGACAGTGAAATTGCTGAGAAGGCCATCATAGATGGAAGCCTCTGTATTCCTCAACCAAGGTTAGCTAAAATCAGCATCTTTCTAGTGTCTCTATTTGGTAAACTGATGTTCAATAAATTCTCTTGCAAACTTCAGTTAAGCATGATGAACAAGCTCTATCCTAAACTGGCTTATCCAGAGGAAATAAAAGCTTATTATTTGGAGGATTTGCCAAGGACGCCTATCAAAACATTGGTGACCATTTACAAAAACTATATGGGATGTTACAAGTTGAAAGATATGATTTCTGCTAGCAAGGCTCAGGTTCTGTATATCTATGGTGAAAAAGAATTGAACTGTGTGAAAGAATCAGCGAAATTATTTCATCAGCTACATTCAAATACAATTTTGTATGAAGCAAAGGGCTATAACCACGGCTATTTATCAGCTTACCTGCCTTATGAGTGGATTGATTTGGTGGTGCCATTTTTAAAGAGTGACTCATTAGAAATGTGTAACGAATCTGATATGCAATAAGGAGGAAACGGATGCTCGGAGTAATTGTTGGAGACATTGTAGGTTCTGTTTACGAATGGAACAATATCAAAACGAAGGATTTTCCTTTATTTTGTGAGGATTGTTTTTTCACGGATGATACGGTAAGTCCGAACCTCTGAGTGTGTAAGCTTGTTAGAGAAACGGAACTATTCCTCAAAATAAAGAAACTAAAACTCCATTATTTCGAGATGACAGCCTAAATTGGTTTTAAGGAGGTAAAATATTGATAGAAAGCAGACCTGAGTTTGAAAAAATCTCATCTTTTGATGAGTTTAATAAATACTATTGGTATCGTGATGAACTTTCACAGATATGCAAGTCATTAGGTCTTGAAAATAGAGGTACAAAACAAGAACTAAATGATATTATTAAACAGTACTTTAAGGGTAATTTGATTAAAAAATCATCAGTAAAAAGGAAAAAGAAACGAGTAGAAGTCGTTACCTTGGACACACCCTTGCTTGAATGTGGATTCTCCTTTAATGCAAACTTTAGAGAATATTTCTCAACTTTAACAGAGGTTTCACCCTTCAAGTTTACTGCTGATATGGCCACTGCTTGGAGAAAAGTAAAAAAAGAACATGATTTAAGTTTTACCATTCAAGATATGCTAAAAGTTTATTATGGAAATTCAGACTATGCCAAGTATGATCATTCGGTGTGTCAATGGAACCAATTTCTAAAGAATTTCTGTGCAGACGAAAATAGTCGAAATTACTCGAATAAACTAAAAGTAGCTTCTATTCTTTGGAAAGAGGTTAGAAATTCAAGTAATGAAAAAATTTATTCAAAGAATCTTTTGACTGAATATGCTGATAAAATAAAAGAGTGTGGCGAGATAGTTAAATAGAAGTGACTTGCTTTTGATAATCTGAATTTTAAACTAGCTATTATACATTAATGCCCAGTAC
>NZ_RJVZ01000019.1:0-28311 GCF_003944215.1 Streptococcus oralis
GTTAGTATCCAACTCAAAGTGATAAAATATTTGACAAAAATTAAAGATATAAACATGATAAAATTGATTGATTGTATGTAACTCATCTGATGTACTTAGAAAATTAACAATTAACTTTTCATTTTCTTTTGATAGATGAACTATGTCATCCAAATTGAGATCAGGCATAGGTATTAAACTTTTATTATTCATTATATAATTCCCCATTCATATTGTTGAACTAGTACCACCATACATTACAAATGAAACTACTCTCACTTCAACGCTTCAAACTTCGCTTTCATAGTTGGATTTTTGCGGGTCAATTTTTTGACCGAAACGTCTTCCAGCTTGTTATTTGCGAGGCGGAGTTGATTTTCTGATGTTGTTAGGAATTTCTTGACCTCTTCCATCCGTTTGATGGCCTTGTCGATTTCATCAATGGCTTTACCAAAGTTGGTCGAAGCTGAATTATAGTTTTTAGCAAAAGCTACTTTAAAGGCGTCCAAGTCTTCCTCAAAATGCGTGATATCAATATTCTGCTCCCGCACCAAGGCCAACTCCTGCTTGTATTTAAGGGAATTAAGCGCAGCATTTCGCAAGAGACCAATCAGCTGAATAAAGAACTGAGGACGGACCACATACATCTTTTCATACTCGTGGCTGACGTCAACAATCCCTGTGTTAAAGTAGTCGTTATCGGCCTCAAGCATGGTCACCAAAACAGCATACTCACAGTTCTTTTCCCGACGGTCCTTGTCTAATTCTTTGTAAAAATCCGCATTCTTGTGCTTCTTCTCAGTCCCATCCGCTTCGTTTTTCATTTCAAACATGATGGAAATAATTTCCACTCCATTTTCATCACATTCACGGAAGATAAAATCCCCTTTAGACCCACGCGCAGAAACCTTATTATCCTTCTCAAAGTAGGCATTTGGAAAGGCAAAACTGCGGACCTTGTTAAATTCACTTTCTGCATACTGTTCCAGACTTTCACCAATTGCCTTGGTTGATTGTTGGGCCTTGAAATTTTTGTAAAATTCAACCTGCTCACTGGCCGCCTTGAGCTGGGCTTCGTAATTTTGCTTGAGGGAAGCTAGAGACAACTCATTTTCTTTTTCTTGCAAGAGGAGCTGATTTTTGACCTGATCCCGTTCTTTTTCTAGGTCAGAAAGGGTCTTTTGTAGTTGATTTTCATGCTCCAAACGTAAGGTAGCCAATTGGTTTTCCAAGGCCTGTACTTCCTTGTCCTTTGCTAATAAGGCCTGATGGCTTGTCTGTTCAACTTCTTTCTTGGCTAGCTCTTTCTCTGTATCAAAATTTTGGATTTGACTCTGTAATTGAGTAATTTCTTGATCCTTCTGAGCCAGTTTAGACTGTTGCTCATTCAAGGCCTTTTGCTCAGCCAAGGCCAGTTCCTGCTTCATGCGATCGTGCAGTTCCTTATCAAACTCTGTCGTCCTCACCTGAGATAAAAGTTCGGTATACTGACTCTCATTTACTGTAAAAACTTCCCCACAGTTGGGACATTTGATTTCGTTCATAACTTTCCTCTTTCTAGACTTCTGTAACCATTATATCATGCCTGAGGGAAAATCAAAAACAGTGAGTCGAAACCCACTGTTTATCAGTTTACTTTATACTTTTTCCAAGGCCAAGCGCAAATCTTCAATCAGATCATCTACATTTTCAAGACCGATAGACAAGCGGATTTGGTTTGGTGTGACACCTGCTGCTTCTAGATCTTTTTCTGACAACTGACCGTGAGTGGTTGTCGCAGGATGGACAACAAGAGATTTAGCATCTGCTACGTTTGCAAGGTCAGAGAAGATTTCCAAATTATCAATGACCTTGCGTGCTTCTGTCTCTCCACCTTTGACATGGAAGGTAAAGATTGAACCAACACCTTTTGGTAGATATTTCTCAGCCAAGGCATGATATGGACTGTCTGCTAGCTTAGGATAGTTGACTTTTTCTACCTTAGGATGGTTAACAAGGAAATCAACGATTTTCTCTGTATTTTGAATATGGCGTTCTACACGAAGCGAAAGTGTTTCGAGTCCTTGAAGCAAGAGGAAGGCATTAAATGGTGACAAGGCTGCACCAGTATCACGAAGCAATTGAACTCGAACAGCGATGATAAAGGCTGCTGCCCCGATATCACGAGTATAGCTCAAGTTGTGGTAGCTAGGATCTTCCTCTACAAATTGAGGGAATTTCCCTGAAGCTTCCCAGTCAAAACGGCCGCTATCAACAATGACACCGCCAATAGTCGTACCATGACCACCGATAAACTTAGTCGCTGAGTGAATGGCAATATCTACACCGTGAGAGAAGACGTTAATCAAATATGGTGTGGCAAATGTGTTGTCCGAAACAAGAGGAATCTGGTGTTTATGCGCAATCTCAGCCAATTTTTCCAAGTCAGGAATGTTAATCAAGGGATTCCCCAAGGTTTCAATCAAGACAAGCTTTGTATTGTCATTGATAGCTGCTTCTACTTCTTCCAAATTATCCACATCCACAAAGGTTGTTGTAATCCCATAACGAGGAAGGGTTTCTTTCAAGAGGTTGAAGGTCCCACCGTAAATAGTTGATGCTGCCACGACATGGTCACCTGCGTGAGCAAGCGCCAAAATCGTATAAGTCACTGCTGCCATACCTGATGCTGTCGCTAGTGCTCCAACACCACCTTCAAGAGCAGCGATTCTTTCCTCAAAGGCTGCTGTTGTAGGATTTGTGATACGAGTATAAATGTTCCCTGGTTTTCTCAAGGCAAACAAATCAGCACCTTCCTGCGTGTCATCAAAAACGAAGGATGTTGTTTGATAAATCGGTACTGCACGAGACTTAGTTGCTGGATCAACTACTTGCCCAGCATGTAATTGAAGAGTTTCAAATTTAAAATCACGAGTCATAAGACGACCTCCAAATAGCTTCATTACGGATATTGTACCATCTTGGGCTAGTCTTTTCCAATACCGTTTTTCTATATTTTGATATAAGGAACAACTATGACTAGTATTACACCTCAAACAAAAAAGCACGATTGACTCGTGCTCATTTCTTTAATCGACATAAGTATCTTCGTTTTTATTGAGGAAGGCGTATGGTAATCCCATCAAGAGACCTCCTCCAATGAAGTTCCCAATAAAGGTCACACCCCAGTGACGAAGGATATTAGGAATGTCAAAGTTAGCAATAGAATCTGCAGCAACACTGAATTTAACAATCGCAAAAGAAGCAAAGTTCGCAGTAATGTGTTCGTTTGTTAAGAATACAAACATGTAAATTGCAGACAAAACAAGCCAAAGTTTGGCCCCACCGTCTTTCACCAAAACGAATGAAAGAATAGCAATGTTCACAAAAATATTTGCTAAAATACCTTCAAGCAAGACTAACTCATTGGAACGGCCTAACTTCATCTCTACAACCCCAGAGATAAAACTATCATGATTCAGATTTGCATAGGCTGCTGAGTGGGCAAAGCCCCAACCTGCTATCAAAGCTCCGATGAGGTTGAATAAGGTACAGTAAAGTAAAATCTCAGCCGTTTTTCTCCAAGAAATTTTCTTCAAAAAACTACCTGCAGTTAAGAACATCATATTTGAAGTTACCAACTCAGCATTCAAGAAAACAATGTAGGCCAATCCCCAAGCAAAAACAAATGGGAAGAGGAAACGTCCGCTACCTGGCGCTATTTTATTAATCAAGTCAGCTCCAACTGCACCCGCAGCCGTACTAAATGTTAGAAAGGCACCTGCAAACATAGAACGAATCGCATATTTGAATTTACTTTGACTATAAAGACTTTCTTTCTTCTTACAAGCAAATTCAATCTTTGAGATAAATTCTGAAGAGACCATAAAAAACTCCTAAAACTTTTATTTGTGAATATTATAACATAAAACACGCATTTTGAAAAGCCTTTCCTAATTGTATTTTTGATAAATTTGGCAAATCAGTAATCGTTTACATTGTTATAAAAACGAGCTTTTGGATTTTAGCATTGAAGTGTCGGAGTAAATGTATTTATTACTATACTTAATATATATTATTCCACAAACTTATAAGACAATGGCTTCTCAATCCAATTGTGTAAAAAAAAAGAGAATCGACCTGATTCTCTCTACTACTAAGACTTTTCTTAGTCTACATAAGTATCCTCATTTTTATTGAGAAAGCATATGGTAATCCGATCAGAAGTCCTCCACCAATAAAGTTAGCAATGAAGGTTCCCCTCAATGTCGTAGTATATTAGCAAGATCAAAGTGGGCCACTTGATCAGCTAGCATGCTGAATTTCATAATGCTAAAGGAAGCAAAATTTGCAGCAATGTGTTCATTGGACAAGAAGACAAACATAGAAATAGCTTATAGAATAATCCATAATTTGGCAGTACTATCTTTTACTAAGATAGATGAAAGAATGGCTATGTTTACAAAGACATTAGCAAGAATTCCCTCAAGTAGAACCAAATCACTTGGACGTGCCAATTTCTTGGCCACAAGTTTTGGAAGGAAACTATCATGTGTCAGGTGAGAAAAGGCTGACGAGTTAGCGAAAGCCCAGCCTGCTATCAAGGCACCAATGAGATTAAACAAGGTACAATATAGCAAAATAATCATGGTCTTTTTCCAGTCAATCTTTTTCAAGAATGCTCCAGCTGTTAGATACATCATGTTGGAAGTTACCAATTCCGCATTTAGAAAGACGATATAAACAAGCCCCCAAGCAAAAACAAATGGGAAAAGGAAATAACCACTACTTGGAACAATACTATTTAATAGATCTGCTCCGATAACTCCTGCTGCTGTACTAAAAGTCAAAAAAAGCACCTGCAAACATAGAACGAATCGCATACTTGAACTTACTTTGGTTGAAAAGACTTTCTTTCTTGTGGCAATAATAATCTATCTTCGAAATAAACTTTGAAGAACTCATAAATAACTCCTACTATTTTAGGCGTTAGTATTGTAACATAAATTTCGTTTGTTAAACAATTTTAGTTTTGTTTTTCAAAGATTTGTGATGCAAGTTTGAACATTCTTCAGTAAAATTCGAGCTTACTATTACTTCCAACACCTTCCGAACAAAAATAAAAAACCAGTGACTGTTTTTCTTCACTGGTTCTTGATGTTAATAAGGTTGTTTATATGGCCGATTAAAGGCACTAAGGACATCATCAGATGTTTCTGAATATGCTTTAACTTCTTTAAAATCACCTTTAACAATAATTCGCTCTGTCGCATCATAGTCGACACAGGTCACCAATGTGATTTCTTTGATGCCATCACGATCCTCAATTTCATCAACGCGATCAGGCGTTACGTGCTTCACCTCACGAATCTCATAGGTGTATACTTTATCTTTATCAGTCAGATAGATTTTCATCCCTGCCTTGGCATTGACCAAAGGCGAAAAGAGCATTTGACTTGCATTTTCAGCAGTAAAGATATGGTGGCTGGCTAGTGAATAGTTGCTTTCCCCCATTTTCTGATTTGCTTTCATGGTCCCTGCCCCGTAGAACAAGTTTACATTATCCAAACCTTTAAAAATAGGCAGGTTGATCTCTACTTCAGGAATGGCAATCCCTCCTATGACTGGAAGTTGTTGAGCATCCCACTGGGCAGCTAACACCGCTTCTGATGAGATCGATTTGACAGAATCAAAATCGAAATTCCCCTCTGTCTCTTTATTCTCTTCAATCTTTTCCTTAGTCACCTGACTGACTTGGTATTTATTGGTATTCCAAACCATAAAGATGTCACGAATTTGAGCATTAAAAATCAAGGCAAGGGATAGAAGAATTAAAAATCCAGCTAAAATATTGATTAGTATATTTTTACGGCTATTCTTCTTCATTTTTCTATGAGACATTATGCTTCACCCTCTGTTTTCTCTTTTGTTACCTCTTCTTTTTCTGCTGCAGCAACCGTTGTGAAGGTCACAATCTTGGCATCTTGGTCTAGACGCATCACCTTAACTCCCATGGTTGAGCGTCCTGTTTGTGAAATATTGGCAACATTCGTACGAATCATGACACCTGTATCTGTGATAATCATCAGGTCTTCATCCCCTTTAACTGTGAGGAGGCCTGCAAGAGGACCATTCTTCTCAGCAACATTGGCTGTCTTCATCCCTTTACCACCACGGCCTTTAGTTGGATATTCAGTAGCAAGGGTACGTTTACCATAACCTTTTTCAGTGATGATAAGGACCTCATCCTGGTCAGTAATAACACTTGCACCAACTACTGTATCACCTTCTCGAAGATTGACTCCTCGGACACCTGTCGCGATACGGCTCATGCCACGAACGGCTGATTGATTAAAGCGAACAGCATAACCAAACTTGGTACCAATGATAATATCTGTGTCTTCTTCTGTCAATAGAACATTGATCAATTCGTCCTCATCCTTGAGATTCAAGGCCTTAAGTCCATTTTGACGAATATTGGCAAATTCTTTGACACTGGTTCTCTTCACGACACCGTGACGAGTTGTGAAGAAGAGATAAGCATCATCACTACGTTCAGACTCAACGTTGATGATGGTCTGAATGCTTTCGCCTTCGTCCAACTTCAAAAGATTGACAACTGGCAAGCCCTTGGCTGTACGACCATATTCTGGGATTTCATAACCTTTAAGGCGATAGACGCGTCCTTTATTAGTAAAGAATAGCAAATGATCATGGGTACTGGTTGAAACCAACTCACGTACAAAGTCATCATCCTTAACACCAGTACCTTGAACTCCACGACCACCACGTTTTTGGGCAGTGAACTCATCTTGGTCCAGACGTTTGATGTAACCCTTGTTAGAAAGGGTGATTAAGACATCCGTCTCCTCAATCAAGTCTTCGTCCTCAAGTGTCAAGACTTCTCCGACCATCAACTCGGTACGGCGCTTGTCACCAAACTTGCGTTTGACTTCATCCAACTCTTCTTTGATGATTTGTGCCACACGCTCAGGTTTGGCGAGAATATCAGCCAAGTCCGCAATCAAGGCAATCAATTCATCATACTCAGACTGAATCTTATCACGTTCTAAACCTGTCAAACGACGAAGACGCATATCAAGGATAGCCTGACTTTGACGCTCTGAAAGCTTAAACTTGCTCATCAATTCTGCTTGTGCTTCCGCATCGGTTTCACTAGCTCGAATAATTCGAATTACTTCGTCGATATGATCTAGCGCAATTAGAAGACCTTCTAAAATGTGAGCACGCGCTTCTGCTTTTTCTTTATCAAAACGTGTCCGACGAACAACTACTTCTTTTTGGTGCTCGATATAAGCATCCAGAATTTGACGAAGAGACAAGATCTTCGGTACGCCATTTTGAATCGCCAGCATATTGAAACCAAAGTTGGTTTGCATCTGGGTCATCTTGAAGAGATTGTTGAGGATAACATTTGCAGAGGCATCACGTTTCACTTCGATAACAAAACGAACCCCTTCGCGGTTGGATTCATCACGGACTGCTGTAATGCCCTCAATTCGTTTTTCTTGCACCAAACGAACGATATGCTCATGGACCTTGGTTTTATTGACCATATAAGGAAATTCTGTTACCACGATGCGCTCACGTCCTGTCTTAGTCGTCTCAATCTCCGTTCGAGAACGGAGAACAATCGAACCCTTACCAGTCTCGTAGGCCTTATGAATACCTGATTTGCCCATAACAAGGGCACCAGTTGGAAAATCTGGACCAGGCAAGACTTCCATCAAGTCCTTAGTAGTCACATCTGGATTGTCCATGACTAGCTTGACGGCATCAATGGTTTCACTCAGGTTGTGAGGAGGAATGTTGGTAGCCATCCCAACAGCAATCCCAGTTGCCCCATTGACCAAAAGGTTTGGAAAACGTGCTGGTAAAACCAAGGGTTCACGTTCATTGGCATCGTAGTTGTCTACGAAATCAACCGTATTTTTATTGATATCACGAAGCATTTCCAGAGCAATCTTGCTCATACGTGCCTCGGTGTAACGCTGCGCAGCGGCACCATCTCCGTCCATAGAACCAAAGTTTCCATGCCCGTCGACAAGCATGTAACGATAGCTCCACCACTGGGCCATGCGAACCATAGCCTCGTAAATAGACGAGTCTCCGTGAGGGTGGTATTTACCCATAACATCCCCTGTAATACGGGCTGATTTTTTATGGGGTTTATCTGGAGTGACCCCTAGTTCATTCATCCCGTAAAGAATACGACGGTGAACTGGTTTTAAGCCATCTCGAACATCAGGAAGAGCACGCGCTACGATAACACTCATGGCGTAATCGATAAAGCTGGTCTTCATCTCCTTTGTCAGATTGACATTCACTAAATTTTTATCCTGCATTAATAAATGCCTCATTTCACAATTAGTAACTAGATATATTATACCATAAATTGTCCTTTATTTCAGTCTTCTGAAACTACTAAAACGTTTACATCGAGAACAAGAGGGCATATCCGTGACAAAGCTTTTTAAAAGTGATAGAATGAAAATATCTGGGGAATTCCCTAAAAAAATTGAAGGAGATGTTTAGAAAATGACTTCTACTAAACAACACAAAAAAGTGATCCTTGTTGGTGACGGTGCCGTAGGTTCATCTTACGCTTTCGCACTTGTTAACCAAGGAATTGCACAAGAGCTTGGAATTATCGAAATTCCACAATTACACGAAAAAGCTGTTGGTGATGCGCTTGACCTTAGCCATGCCCTTGCCTTCACTTCACCTAAAAAAATCTACGCTGCTCAATACTCTGACTGTGCAGACGCTGACCTTGTTGTTATCACTGCAGGTGCTCCACAAAAACCAGGCGAAACTCGTCTTGACCTTGTAGGTAAAAACTTGGCTATCAACAAATCAATCGTAACACAAGTTGTTGAATCAGGTTTTGATGGTATCTTCCTTGTTGCGGCTAACCCAGTTGACGTTTTGACTTACTCAACTTGGAAATTCTCTGGATTCCCTAAAGAACGTGTTATCGGTTCAGGTACTTCACTTGACTCAGCACGTTTCCGTCAAGCACTTGCTGAAAAATTGGATGTTGATGCTCGTTCCGTTCACGCCTACATCATGGGTGAACACGGAGATTCTGAGTTTGCGGTTTGGTCACATGCCAATATCGCTGGTGTAAACCTTGAAGAATTCCTTAAAGATACTCAAAACGTTCAAGAAGCTGAATTGATTGAATTGTTCGAAGGTGTTCGTGACGCTGCCTACACAATCATCAACAAAAAAGGAGCTACATACTACGGTATCGCAGTAGCACTTGCTCGTATCACAAAAGCAATCCTTGATGACGAAAATGCAGTACTTCCACTTTCAGTCTTCCAAGAAGGTCAATACGGTGTTAAAAACGTCTTTATCGGTCAACCAGCTGTTGTTGGTGCACACGGTATCGTTCGTCCAGTAAACATCCCATTGAACGACGCTGAAACACAAAAAATGCAAGCATCTGCAAAAGAATTGCAAGCTATCATTGACGAAGCATGGAAAAATCCTGAGTTCCAAGCAGCTTCTAAAAACTAATTAAAAGAAGGTTCTCATCTCATGAGAGCCTTTTTCTTTTACTGTAAAGGCTTAAACCCTATTTTTCAAAAGACTACTTATCTCAGAAGTTATATATCATATCAAAGACTCAGTTGAAAAAAACCTAAATTTATACATATATAACTAAAGAAATGAAATCAACAGGGGTAGGTGTCATGAAAAAGTATTCGTCTTTGCCCCAAAAATGCCCCAAAGCAAACAAAAAAGCCTACTGACCAAGCTAGAAAGCTTGATACAATAGGCTTTTTTAAGTGTCATTATTTAACAGCGTCTTTAAGTGCTTTACCAGCTTTGAATGCTGGAACTTTAGAAGCTGCGATTTTGATTTCTTTACCAGTTTGTGGGTTGCGACCTTTACGTGCAGCACGCTCACGAACTTCAAAGTTACCGAAACCAATCAATTGAACCTTTTCACCAGCTGCAAGGTATTCAGTTACTGCTGCGAATACAGCGTCAACTGCAGCTGCTGAATCTTTCTTAGTCAATTCTGTAGCTTCTGCTACTTTAGCGATCAAATCTTGTTTGTTTGCCATGTTAATAATTCCTCCAAATAATTTCTAATTAACAAATATAATCATATCCTAAAATCGCCCACAGGTCAAGTCAAAAACGCTATTTCTACCGATTTTTCTCTATTTTTTTAGGAATGATATCTAACTAAGATAGCCCATGCATTTTCGCCCGTATGCGTCTGAATAATAGAGCCCGTTTCCAGTACTGAGATTGGTTTTTCAACATAAGTTTGTAAAACATTCTTCATCTCATTGGCCCATTCATTGGTACCAGCGTAGGATATTCCAATTTCTGCAACGGATTTATGAGAGAGGGTCTCTGCTAGTTCATCAAGCCATTTTTTAAATGTCTTAGCACCGCGCCCCTTTACAATAGGTTGCAGTTCATGATCCTTCATTTGCATCACAACTCGGATGTTCAAAAGAGAACTTAATAGCCCTGTCACACGTCCGATACGTCCACCCTTAACTAGGTTTTCTAATGTTGAGACACCAATATAGAGTTCAGTATGATTCTTGACGTCTTCTACATGAGCTAGGATAGTTTCTAAATCTTTTCCTTCTTGGGCAAGTTTAGCAGCTTCAACAACTTGAAACTTCATAGCTTGGTCAGTAAAAGAACTATCAATAACTGTCACATCAGCAGTTGAGAGACTTACCCCTTGGCGAGCAGCTTCAACAGTTCCTGACAAGGCGTGGGACATGTGAATAGCGAGAATCTGACTACCGTCTTTACCTAGTTCTTCAAAAACCTCAGCAAAGACTCCCACTGGAGGCTGACTGGTTTTCGGCAGATTCTTACTCTCTTGCATAAGATGAAGGAACTCCCCTTCTTTCAAATCTGCGTCTGAATAAAGCACACTATCAATCATAACGGATAGTGGAACAACCGTAATATTTAACTCTTTAACTACTTCTGGCTCGATGGTGACAGAAGAATCTGTTACAATTTTTACTCGTGTCATATTTTCAATCTTTCTATTCTTCTCAATAAGATAGTGATTTATCACTTTTATTATATCAAAAAATTGTTAAAAAATCATAAGAGATCCAATTAAAACGCTTGAAAATTTGGTATAATCAATCTATAGAAAAAGCGAGGGAGAATCATGATTCGAAAAGTTCAGCCTATTATCACTATCATACTAGGGGCAGCTATTTATGCCTTTGGTCTTACCTACTTTGTAGTTCCCTATCATCTATTTGAGGGTGGTGCGACAGGTATCACACTAATTACCTTCTACCTCTTTAAAATTCCAGTCTCATTGATGAACCTCTTGATAAATATTCCTTTATTTATCCTAGCATGGAAAATATTTGGTTCTAAAACCCTCTACTCCAGTCTCTTGGGAACTATCTCCCTTTCAGTCTGGCTTGCTGTCTTTGAAAGAATTCCTTTACAGTTTGACCTACAAGGTGATCTTATTATCGTTTCGCTGGTTTCTGGTGTTTTACTGGGAGTCGGTTTAGGAATTATTTTTAATGCTGGTGGGACTACTGGTGGTTCTGATATTGTTGCCCGTATCCTCAACAAATACACCAATATTTCGATTGGTAAATTGCTCTTTGGGATTGACTTTTTTATCCTAATGTTGATTTTAATTATCTTCCAAGATTTGCGTCTCGTTACCTATACTCTCTTGTTTGACTTTATCATCGCTCGTGTTATCGACTTGATCGGTGAAGGGGGCTATGCTGGCAAAGGATTTATGATTATCACTCAGTATCCTGAGCAATTGGCTGATAAAATCAATGAAGAACTAGGACGTGGTGTGACCTATATCTCTGGTCAGGGCTACTACAGTAAGAAAGATTTGAAAATCATTTATTGTATCGTCGGTCGAAATGAAATCGTTAAAATGAAAGATCTGATTCACCACATAGATCCTCGAGCCTTTATTACCATCACAGAGGCTCATGAAATTCTCGGGGAAGGATTCACCTACATAAAAGAATAAATCAAAAAAGCTGGGAAATTTTCCCAGCTCTCATTTTTCTTCAGAAAGTGTAGAATGACGATAACCATAAGTAAAGTAAATCACTAGTCCAACTAACAAAGCAAAGGCAAAGGCAATCCATGTTTCCTTGGTGTACTGAAGCATAAAGGAAAGACAAATAAGAATGGAAAGGATTGGTAAAAGCGGCACTAAAGGAGTTTTGAATTCTCCTTCTTTAGGCATTCCCTTATCTTTTCTGAGCTTGATAATACCGTAGGCTAGCAAGATGAGATAGGCTAGTGTACAGATATTTAGAAAGGCAGCAATACTTGCCAAGGGGAAAATACCCGCAGCAATGGCTGAAGCAACTCCTGTTAAGATGGTCGCATTCTTTGGAACTCGGCTACTTTTGCTTAGTTGTTTGAAGCTTTGAGGCAAAAGTCCATCACGTGCTAGGCTGTAAATCATTCGAGACAGAGCGTAGGTCATAGAAATACATACGGTTATCAAGGTTAGAATGGCTACAAGCGAAACATAGTTGGCTGCCCAGCCAATTCCGATACTACGCAATGAGAAGGCCACTGCATCGTCCACATTGAGTTGGCTATAGTGAACAACCCCAGTCAATACTAAGGTTACCAAAGCATAAAGAATGGTGACGATTGTCAGAGAAAGGACAATTCCTCGAGGAACATTCTTTTGCGGGCTTTGGATTTCATCAACTGCCATGGAAATCGACTCAAAACCGAGAAAACCAAAGAACATCAAAGAGGCTCCTGCCATAATCCCTGTACTTCCGCCATAAAGCTGACCAAAGCCAAAGGGGGTAAAATTTGACCAATTTGCAGGTTTGATGTACCAAATCCCAACTAGAATAAACAAGGCCAGAGCAGAAAATTTCAAGACCACTAGCAGCGAATTAAAGCGCAAGGCTGCCTTGGAATTCAATAAGACTACTCCTGTTACCAAGGTAAGTACTAAAATAGGTAGAAGATCGATATAGGTGCCTTGTTCGGGATTAAAAGTGCCATTTAAGGCTTGGGGCATGGAGATACCATAATTACTGAGTAAGCCTTTAAAGTAAGCTGCCCAGCCAGACGCCACACCCGATATGGCTGTCATGAATTCCATGATGGTCAACCAGCCAGCAATCCATGCTGGTAATTCTCCTAAGATCGCATAGAGATAACTATAAGCACCTCCTGTTGCAGGTACACGAGAGGCAAATTCAGCAAAAAAGAGGGCGGATAAAGAGACGCATAGGGCAGAAATCACAATGGAAACCACTAGTGATGGACCAGCTAGTGTAGCTGCTGCTGTTCCTGTAATGGTGAAAATTCCCGTTCCCACCATAGCACCAATCCCTAGTAAAATCAAATCCCATAATTTCAAATGGCGATGCATCTCTGTCTGTCTCAGACTAACATCCTTGGTTCTAAAAATATTCATACTTCATCTCCACTAAATGTAATTGTTTTATTTTATCATATGAAAGCATTTTTGTGAATATTTATTAGATTCTTTTTTGAAAAAAATCTGAACAGGAAGGATTCCTGTTCAGATTTTGCATATTATTACCCAACAGATCCTTCCATTTCATAGCTAATCAAGCGATTCAGCTCAACTGCGTATTCCATTGGAAGTTCTTTTGTGAAGGGCTCTACAAATCCCATGACAATCATCTCGGTTGCTTCAGATTCTGACAATCCACGGCTCATGAGGTAATAGAGTTGTTCCTCTGAAATCTTAGAGACCTTGGCTTCGTGTTCCAAAGCAACTTGCGAGTTGTGAATTTCATTAAATGGAATAGTATCTGACGCTGATAAGTCATCCATGATAATGGTATCACACTCGATGTGAGAAACCGATTTCTTAGAGTTCTTGTTGAAGGTTACTTGTCCACGGTAGTCAACTTTTCCTCCGCCTTTAGCGATGGATTTAGACACGATAGACGAGCTTGTATGTGGAGCGTTGTGGATCATCTTAGCACCCGTATCTTGGTGTTGCCCTACATTGGCAAAGGCGATCGAAAGCATAGTACCACGCGCCCCTTCTCCATCTAGATAAACAGATGGATATTTCATGGTTGTTTTGGCACCCAAGTTACCATCAATCCACTCAACTGTCGCATCTTTCAAAGCTTTGGCACGTTTTGTTACTAGGTTATAGACGTTATCAGACCAGTTTTGGATGGTTGTATAACGCATGTAAGCTCCGTCCAAGGCAAAGATTTCTACAATGGCAGCATGCAAACTGTTGCTTGAATAAGTTGGCGCTGTACATCCTTCTACGTAGTGGACGCTTGCTCCCTCATCAACGATAATCAAGGTACGTTCAAACTGACCTGTATTTTCGTTGTTGATACGGAAGTAGGTTTGAAGCGGAATATCAACCTTGACACCTTTTGGTACGTAGATAAAAGTTCCACCAGACCATACTGCCGAGTTGAGGGCGGCCAACTTGTTATCAGTCGGCGGTACCAACTTCGCAAAGTATTGTTTAAACAAGTCTGGGTATTCCTTGAGCGCAGAATCCGTATCTGTAAAGATAATACCTAACTTCTCAAATTCTTCTTTCATGTTATGATAAACCACTTCCGACTCGTACTGGGCAGAGGCTCCTGCTAGATAAGCACGTTCAGCTTCTGGAATCCCGATACGTTCAAAGGTTTCTTTAATTTTTTCAGGAACCTCATCCCAAGAACGGGCTGGTTTGTCAGATGGTTTTTGGTAGTAGATCAAATCATCAAAGTCAATCTCTGACAAGTCTGCTCCCCAGGTTTGCATGGGCATTTTTTTGAAGGTTTCATAAGATTTCAAACGGAACTCCAACATCCACTCAGGCTCACCCTTGGCAGCAGATAATTCACGAATAACACCTTCGTTGAGTCCTTTTCCTGTCGATAGGACAGGCTCTACATCATCATGGAAACCAAATTTATATTCACCAAGGTCAATTGGTTTTGGTTCTACTCTTTCTTCAGCCATAATATCCTTTCTTTCTTCATTTCTAATGATTTATAAGACAAAAGAAACTTGTCTTATCTGTTATCTTGATTTTCAATTGTCTTCTTAAGGGCGTTCCAAGCTAGGGTTGCACACTTTATTCTTTGAGGAAATTTAGCAACACCTGATAAGAAGGCCGCGTCTCCAAGTTGGTCTTGACGCTCATCTTTTTGCCCTTGAACCATTTCAGAAAAAATAGTCGCAAGTTCTAAAATTTCTTGTTTGGTTTTTCCTAAAACGGCATCTGTCATCATACTAGCAGAGGCAGTTGAGATGGTACAACCTGAGTTTAGAAAAGCAATATCCTCCAAACGATCCTCTGCATCAAACTTAACAGAGAGATTGATAACATCACCACAGGTTGGATTGTTGAGACTGATTTGCTCAGCGTCTTCTAACTTCCCTTGGTGATGTGGATTTTTCGAATGGTCTGCTACCACTGCCATATAAAGGTTATCTAGTTTAGAAAGTGCCATTGAAAAACTCCTTTGTCTTTTGTAAGGCATCGACTAGCTTGTCGCAATCTTCCTTGGTATTGTAGATATAAAAACTTGCGCGAGCTGTTGCTGGGACTTCTAAATACTGGAGCAAGGGTTGGGCACAATGATGGCCCGCACGAACGGCTACTCCCTCATAATCCAGAGCCGTAGCAAGGTCGTGAGGATGGAGATCGCCTAGGTTAAAGGCAATGACACCCGAACGTTGCGCCAAATCTTGTGAACCATAAATAGTCAGCCCTTCAATTGCCTGCAGTTTTGGATAGACGTATGCAATCAATTCTTGTTCATGGGCTTCAATGGCATCCATACCAATGTTTTCAAGATAATCCACCGCAGCAGCTAGTCCAATTGCACCTGCCATGTTAGGAGTTCCAGCCTCGAATTTCCAAGGCAATTCCTTCCAACTAGCAGATTGCTCATAGACGAAATCAATCATTTCGCCGCCAAATTCTACTGGTGACATTTGTTCCAGATACTTTTCTTTACCATAAAGGACACCAATACCAGTTGGACCAGCTATCTTATGACCTGAAAAGGTAAAGAAGTCCACATCCAAGTCCTGTACATCAATCTTCATATGAGGCGTAGACTGAGCGCCATCCACCACCATGATGGCTCCAACTTGGTGAGCCATTTGCGTGATTTCTTTGATAGGATTGACCACACCAAGGACATTTGAAGCATGAGCTAGCGAAACAAACTTGACCTTGTCAGTTAATTTTGCCTGCAAGTCAGCCATATCCAGAGATCCGTCCTTGAGATAAACATAGACAAGCTCTGCTCCAGTCTTGCGGCAGGCTTCCTGCCAAGGAATGATATTAGAATGGTGTTCCATGACAGAAATCAAGACCTGGTCTCCCTCAGTCAAGTTTTCTTCAGCATAACGCGCTACCCAGTTAAGACTGGTTGTCGTTCCTCTGGTAAAGAGAACTTCCTTTGTAGAACCAGCATTGATAAACTTACCAATAGTCTCACGCGCAGCTTCGTAAGAAGCAGTCGCTCTTTCTGCCAAGGTATGGACACCCCGGTGAACATTGGCATTTTCCTGCTCATAATAGTGATTGATTGTTTTAAGAACTGCTAATGGTTTTTGTGTCGTCGCAGCATTGTCCAGATAGACCAGAGGTTCATCGTTGACAATCTGGTCTAAAATTGGAAAATCCTTGCGAATCGCTTCTACATCTAACATAGGCTTCCCCTTAGCGTTTTGACAATTTTTCTTCGATGGTTGCAATCATTTCATCACGAACTTCTTTGACTGGAATCTCTACGATAACGGATCCAAGGAAACCACGAACAACCAAGCGTTCTGCTGTTGCCTTGTCCAAGCCACGGCTCATGAGGTAGTACATGTCTTCTGGATCCACCTGACCGATAGAAGCTGCGTGACCTGCAGTAACATCATTTTCATCAATCAAAAGAATTGGATTTGCATCTGAACGTGCTTGGTCTGAAAGCATAAGAACACGGCTCTCTTGCTGCGCATCTGCTCCCTTGGCACCCTTGATAATGTGACCAATACCGTTGAAAGTTAAAGTTGCTTTCTCAAGAATAACCCCATGTTGGAGGATATTTCCGATTGAGTTGCAACCGTAGTTGGTTACACGCGTATCAATCCCTTGTACCTGACGGCCACTTGATAGGGCAACAACCTTAAGGTCAGCATGGCTACCGTTACCAATCAAGTCGCTATCAAAATCCGCAACAACATTTCCTTCGTTCATGACACCAATTGCCCAGTCAATGCTTGCATCGTTGCCTAATTTACCACGACGGCTAATGTAGGCAGTGACGTTTTCACCTAGGCGGTCAATAGCCGCAAACTTCACTTGCGCACCAGAACGAGCAATCACTTCAACTGTGATATTTGCAGTTGCCTTAGCACTACCTTCACCACGTGACTCTAGACGTTCAAGATAACTAATCTTGCTGTTTTTACCAGCGATTATGAGGATATGCTTGTTAAATGGCACATCGCTATCGCTGTCTTGGTAGAAAATACCTTCGATTGGTTCTGTAATTTCTACGTCATCTGGAATGTAGAGAACAGCACCGCTGTTAAAGTAAGCTGTGTGGTAGGCTGCCAACTTGTCATCGTCATACTTAACAGATGACATGAAGAATTCCTCGATAAGTTCGGGAATTTCTTCTAAAGCTGAGTGGAAGTCTGTAAAGATTACTCCTTGTTCAGCCAATTCAACTGGAGTTTGTTCAAAAACAGTCTGCGTTCCTACTTGAACCAACTTCAAGTGATTATCTAGAGCTGTGAAGTCTGGAACATTTGCTGAAGGTTCACTTTCTGTGATGGTTCCATCTCCCAGATTCCAACGGTGAAATTTGACACGCTCAATAACTGGTAATTCCAAACTCTCAATCTTATCAAAAGCTTTTTGACGGAGGTCAGCCAACCAGCTTGGTTCAGCGTGCATTTCTGAAAAAAGTTTAATATTCTCTTTAGTCATTTACTTCTCCTAAAAGATACGAGGGAATTACAATTCTTCCTTGTAGTCGTAGCCAAGTTCTTCAGCTAGTTTTGCGTATCCTTCACGTTCCAAACGGGCAGCCAATTCTGGACCACCAGAAAGGACCACACGACCTTCCATCATCACGTGTACCACGTCTGGCGTGATATAGTTCAAAAGACGTTGGTAGTGAGTGATAATCATAGCACCAAATCCCTCGCCACGCATAGCATTCACACCTTTCGATACAACTTTAAGGGCATCAATATCAAGACCTGAGTCAATCTCATCCAAAAGGGCAAAAGTTGGTTCCAACATCAAGAGTTGAAGAATTTCATTACGTTTTTTCTCACCACCAGAGAAACCTTCGTTGAGGTAACGCTCTGCCATTTCTTCTTTCATATTGAGCAATTCCATTTTCTCGTCTAATTTAGTGATGAACTCACGAACTGAAATCTTTTCATCATCTTCTTTACCAGCATTCATGGCTGCACGAAGAAATTCTGCATTGGTAATTCCTGGGATTTCTGATGGGTATTGCATAGCCAGGAAAAGTCCCATACGCGCACGCTCGTCGACTTCCAACTCAAGGATGTTTACGCCATCAAACAAGACCTCACCTTTTGTAACTTCATAGTTAGGGTTCCCCATGATAGCTGCAGAAAGAGTCGATTTACCAGTACCATTTGGTCCCATAATGGCTGCAATTTCTCCTGTTTTCAGAGTCAAGTTAACCCCTTTTAAAATTTCTTTTCCTTCAATCTCAACGTGAAGATCTTTAATCTCTAATACTGACATGATAGTTCCTTTCTTTTTCAAACATTTTGCTCAATACTTTAGGAAATTGCTTACAATCCCTAAAAAATAGGACAAAAGGTCAATAAATATACTCTACTAGTATAACAAAAAAAAGCCCAAAAGGCTTTGATTTTGTCTAGAAGCTGGGGGCTAATCCTTGCGGTTTAGGTGCTGATCAATGGCGTCTACTATTTTTCCCATTACATAACTTAACCTAAAATTTCGAAAGAGTAAAATCGCCCAAAAAGCTGCCATAACGTAGCGACCAGTCATCAAAGATTCATTGAAAAAATAAGTCTCAGCAGCCGTGAATAATGCTATTATGATAAATTGTTGTCTAGTCATAGGATTATTGTACCATGAAATCCACTTTTAGTCTTCTTCGACCATAACTTTATCAGCCAGAAATTCGAATCCTTCTGGAATCAAGCTCTCTTCTTCTACCTCTTGCTCAGCTTGAGAAGACTTGTTTTTAGCTGAAAATGCTGCTCGAACCTCTTTCCATTCCTCTAGGGAAATAGCCAGAATCTCAGGGGAAAATCCAGCTGCTTGGCTGAGAATATTGCCAAACATGGTATTGAGGTTGTCCCTTTTCATGGTTTGACCAGCATTGAAATTAGACTCAAAGGCTAAAATAGCATGGTGTTCATTAGCCGCAACTGGTTGAGAACCAACAAGCAGAGCCTTATCAGGACCAGCTAAGCTTTCGATCACTTCTCCCCATGCATTCTGTAGGCGAATCAAGTTTTGCCGTGCCAAATCAGGATTTTCAACAGCTTCTTGTAGGATAGCCTGAACTTTATTACGGTCTACTCGATAGACAGTCTTGGAAGTGGTTGGGCTACTAGGGACTGGCGCAACTTGTTTAGGAGCTGTGCCCACATTGGCAAGTTCTTGCTTGAGACGGGCGACTTCCTGTCTCAAGCAAGAAATTTCACTTTCAACAGCTCCTGAAAGCGCAGATTCAGGCTTGATTTCAGCTAAACGTATGGTCATCATCTCAGCATAAATCTTGGGTTGCAAGCTAGCCTTCATATCTGACAAGCTTACTGTTGCTAGACGAATCATTTCAAAGAGACTTTCCTGGGAAAGAGCTAGATTGTCCATAAAAACTGAACTATGATGAGTATTTTCGCCACCTGTCTGAACAACCAGTAGATCACGCAAATACTGCAAGAGATCCGTCACAAAACGAGTCATGCTCTTGCCATTTTCAAACAAAAGATTCAAAGAATCAAGCGCTTTTGGAACATCCTGCTGGGACAAGGCAGCTACATAATCATCAAGTGCTGATAAACTAATAGTACCTGTAATCTCCTCAGAGATAGCTGTCGTTAAAGCATTCCCTTGAGTCAAACTCAAGGCTTGGTCCAGAATAGACAAGGCATCCCTCATCCCACCTTCAGCTCGTCTAGCAATGATTTCCACAGCCTCTGGTTCAGAACTGATATTTTCTTTTTCTAAAATATGATGAATATGTGCCGTGATATCTTGCGTTCGAATCGATTTAAACTCAAAACGTTGGACACGCGATAAAATAGTTGCTGGAATCTTGTGCAATTCGGTAGTCGCCAAGATAAAGACAACATTTTGAGTTGGTTCTTCTAGCGTCTTTAAAAGCGCATTAAAAGCTCCTGTAGACAGCATATGAACCTCGTCTATGATATAGACCTTATAACGTGCCAAACTAGGAGCATAGGTGGATTTATCACGAATTTCTCGGATTTCATCAACTCCGTTATTCGAAGCCGCATCCATTTCGATAACATCTTCTAAGCTACCTTCTGTCACTGCTTGGCAGATATAGCAGTTATTACATGGTTCTCCGTCCACTTGGTTCGGACAGTTCATAGCCTTGGCAAAAATCTTGGCTACGCTGGTCTTCCCAGTCCCACGGGGACCCGAGAAAAGATAGGCATGACTAATCTTTTCCTGCTCGACCGCTTGTTTTAGGGTTTTAGCTACAACCTCTTGGCCTACCAGTTGTGAAAAAGTCTGGCTTCTATATTTTCGATAAAGTGCTTGATACATTAGGCTTTCTCCTCAAACATCGTAAAGTCCCATTCTGTCTTCTCAAGCAAAATAGCGACAAATTGTTCCAAGTAATCGCGGTCAATTGCATTATAATCATCAATAAGTGAAGAATCCAGGTCTAGGACACCCAGCAATTGACCATTCTTGAGCATAGGAACCACGATTTCACTCTTGGCCATACTATCACAAGAAATGTAGTTTGGATAGGTGCTCACATCGCCAACTAAAACAGTCTCTTGAAACTCAGCAGCTTCTCCACAAACGCCTTTCCCAAGCGGAATGCGAATACAAGAAACACCACCCTGAAAAGGCCCTAAAACCAACTCGCTACCATCAAATAGATAAAACCCTGCAAATACAGTATTCGGAAAGCGAGATTTTAGGAGGGCACTAGCATTCGAAAGATTGGCAAGAACATTGCTCTCACCTTCAAGTAAATAAGAGAGTTCCTCATTTAACAATTGATATTGTGATTGTTTTTCTGAATCTAACATAGAACTATTATATCAAAAATGAGAAAGAGACAAAAGAAAAATCCCTTGTTTTAAACAAAGGATTTTGTGATTATCAATTTGATTAAAGTTCGATATCACCAAACAAGTCAGCCATTGAGAATCCTGTTTGTGTTTCTGGAAGTTCGAAATCACGTTTTTCTTGACGTTTTGGACGACGTGGACGAGCAGCACGTTTTTCTTCTTTTTGTCCTTCTTCTTGAGCTGGACGTTCTTCAAGAGCTTTGATAGAAAGAGATACGCGTTCTGCGTCAGCGTTAACATCAAGTACTTTAACAGTAACTTCTTGACCAACAGTAAGAGCTTCTTTTGGATTTTCGATACGTTTGTGTGAAATTTGTGATACGTGAACAAGTCCATCGATACCTGGCAATACTTCAACAAATGCACCGAAGTCAGTCAAACGTTTAACTGTTCCTTCTACTACATCACCTTTAGCCAATTTTTGCTCAACACCATCCCATGGTCCAGGTGTTGTTGCTTTAAGTGAAAGTGATACGCGTCCTTCTTCTTCGTTAAGATCAAGGATCTTCACTTCGATTTCTTCACCAACAGTTACAACTGATTTAGGTGATACGTTACGTTCGTGTGACAATTCAGTCAAGTGAACCAATCCGTCAACACCACCAAGGTCGATGAAAGCACCAAAGCTAGTGATACGAGCAACTTTACCAGTTACGACATCACCAACAGCCAATTTACCGAATACTTCAGCACGAGCCGCTGCAGTAGCTGCTTCAACAACTTCACGACGTGAAAGGATGAAGCGGTTTTCTTTAGGATCAACTTCTTTGATTTTAGCATCAAATTCTTGACCTACGAAACGCTCAGTGTTACGTACGAAACGAGTATCCAACATTGAAGCTGGGATGAATCCACGAACACCTTCAAATTCTACTGAAAGTCCACCTTTAACGGCACGAGTTCCTTTAACAGTAACAACTTCTTCTTCGCGTCCTACAAGTTTGTCCCATGCTTTGCGAGCTTCAAGGCGTTTTTTAGATACAAGGTATGTAACTGTATCAGTATCTTTACCAACTACTTGACGAAGTACAAGAACATCCAATACTTCTCCTACTTTCACAAAGTCATTGATATCTGCATCGCGATCGTTTGTCAATTCGCGAAGAGTCAAGACACCTTCAACACCAGTCCCAGAGATTGCAACGTTAGCTTGAGTCGCATCAACTGTCAATACTTCAGCACTAACAACATCACCAGGCTCAACTTGGCTAACGCTATTTAGCAAATCTTCAAATTCGTTCATCTAAAAAATCCTCCAACAATCAAGTTTTTCCAAACTTGACATACTTATAATTTTTTTCCTAAGCACCCGCAAAGACATGTTCATATCGTTCACGTCTTTCAATTATAAAAATAAAATACCCTAAGATATTTTTCTTTTTATCTTGAATTTATTACCTAAGAACTGGGGTAGCTGGATTCGAACCAACGCATGAGGGAGTCAAAGTCCCTTGCCTTACCGCTTGGCTATACCCCATTGATGAATGGAGAGAGAGGGATTCGAACCCCCGAACCCGAAGGAGCGGATTTACAGTCCGCCGCGTTTAGCCTCTTCGCTATCTCTCCAATGTTTAACGAGAACTATTATATCATGAAATTTTCAATAAAACAAGTATTATTTTGTCAAATTATAGTTTTCAATCAAAATTTCCACAGCTTTTTCAAGTTTTTTATAAAAACTATCGACATTTCCATTCTTTATGATGGCAAATTGGCTATCTAATTCGGCAATTTCCCCAATAACCTTTTTCCCGATCGTCAAAACGTATCCTTCATAACTATCTTTTCCAACAGTCACTTTTGCATCGGTTAATTGGATTTCAATTTTCTTATCTTTTTTACTCATACTCTACCTCTTTTCACTTTTTCTATTGTACAAGAAAATGCTCAAACTAGCAAGAAAAAACTCCATTTCAGCACTTACAACTGCTATGGAGCTCTTCTTTATTTCATGTCTTTTAGTCCACTTTGACAATCCATCCTTCAGGCGCTTCTACATCACCAAATTGGATACCGGTCAATTCATCATAAAGTTTACGTGTAACAGGACCTACTTCTGTTTCACTATAGAAAACATGGAAATCATCGCCATGTTGGATACCTCCAATTGGCGAAATGACCGCTGCTGTACCACAAGCTCCTGCCTCTACAAAACGATCCAAATTATCAATTGGGACATCGCCTTCAATCGGAGTCAAGCCCAAGCGGTGTTCTGCCAAATAAAGCAAAGAATACTTGGTAATAGATGGCAAGATGGATGGACTCAATGGCGTAACAAATTCATTGTCTGCCGTGATTCCAAAGAAGTTAGCTGATCCGACTTCTTCAATCTTTGTATGTGTAGATGGGTCTAAGTAGATAACATCTGAAAATTGACGTGATTTTGCCATTTTACCTGGGAGGAGACTAGCAGCATAGTTTCCACCTACCTTGGCCGCACCTGTACCATTCGGAGCTGCACGGTCGTATTCATCCTGAATCAAGAAGTTGGTTGGAACCAAACCACCTTTAAAGTAATTTCCAACTGGCATGGCAAAGATGGTGAAAATATACTCTTCTGCAGGTTTAACCCCAATAATATCCCCAACACCAATCAACAGTGGACGAAGATAAAGGGTTCCACCTGTTCCATATGGTGGGACGTATTCTTCATTTGCACGCACAACTGCTTTACAAGCTTCTACAAACATTTCTGTTGGAACTTGTGGCATCAAAAGACGGTCACAAGTACGTTGCAAACGCTTGGCATTTTCGTCAGGACGGAAAAGTTGAACACTGCCGTCCTTGGTACGATAGGCTTTCAATCCCTCAAATGCTTGCTGTCCATAGTGGAGACTTGGAGAAGACTCTGAAATATGCAAGGTTGCATCCTCTGTCAATTCTCCTTGATCCCATTGACCATTTTTGTAGTGAGCGATATAACGGTAAGGTAATTTCATATAAGCAAATCCAAGGTTTTCCCAATCAATTGCAACTATCATGTGTTTCTCCTTTATACTATTCAAACTATGTGTTCTATTCTACACTTTTCTAGTAAAATTTCAAGTATTATTTGTAATTTTCTGAAAATTTTTTCAACATAAAGAAATCAGCCCTCTGGACTGATTCTTTTTACGAATTTGTTTTGTCCTCTTTAAAGACTTCTTTGAGGTAAGCATCGAAAACTTCTTCATCTGAAATCGTGTCTGAAATAAAGCTTCCATTGCTAGTGCGTTCAGACAAGTTCAAATCTTGCAATCGGCTTTCATAGATTGTTCCCTTGTTAGATTGGACAAGCAGCGTTTGGTCGTTTTCTTCTACTTCTGTACTAAAGAGATCACCAACGAAACCTTGCTCTGCAACTGCTCCTGCTAAAAAGACTCGGTGCGGTTTGTTTTTCAACTCACGCAAGACTTGTAGGCCTCGTTTAGCACGGCTGGTCGCTGGAATTTCCTCAATGGAAACGCGTTTCAAGCTTCCACGTTGGGTCAAGAGGTAGAAGGATGAGGTGTTACAGATAAAGGCTGCCTGAAGCGCATCATCTGCTTTCAGGTTCATAGCCTTGACCCCTGCCGCCTTGGCACCAACAACTGGAACCTCTTCGATATTGAAACGAAGGGCATAACCATTTTGACTAATCAAGAGAACATCATCCAGTTTGATTGGTGCTACTGCTACAATCTGGTCTGTCTCGTCTTTGAGCTTAGCATACTTAACAGACTTCGACTTGTAGGTCCGCCATGGAGAGAATTCTTTGCGTTCTACGCGCTTAATTTGACCAAGGCGAGTCGCTACAAAATAAGTTGTCGCATCATCAAACTGATCCACTACTTCTGCATAGAGAATTTCTTCGTTAGTTTCGAAGTTTGTAATGGTCTGGCTCAGATGCTCTCCGATATCCTTCCAACGAATATCTGCTAATTCATGGATTGGTCGATAAATGACATTCCCAAGAGTTGTAAACATCAAGAGGTGCTGGGTTGTCTTGGCAGATTGAACAAAGATCAAACGATCATCATCACGTTTGCCAATTTCTTCCAGAGTGGATGCCGCAAAGGAACGAGGGCTAGTACGCTTGATATAGCCTGCCTTGGTTACGCTGACATAAGTATCTTCCTCGGCAATCAAACTAGCTGTATCAATCTCGATTGCTTTCGCAGTATCTTCCAAAGTACTCAAACGTGGTGTCGCAAATTTCTTCTTGACCTCACGGAGTTCTTTCTTCATGAGATTGTACATAGTACGTTCATCACCGATGATAGCAGCAAGCATGGCGATCTTCTCACGAAGCTCTTCTTCTTCTTCCTGCAAGACAACCACATCGGTATTGGTCAAACGGTAAAGTTGCAAGGTAACGATAGCTTCGGCTTGCTCTTCTGTAAAATCATAGCTGACCTTGAGGTTTTCCTTGGCGTCAGCCTTGTTCTCAGAAGCACGGATAAGGGCAATGACTTCGTCCAAAATCGAAATCACTCGAATCAAACCTTCAACGATGTGAAGACGTTTCTCAGCCTTTTCCTTGTCAAAGCGGGAACGTGCCAAAATCACTTCACGACGGTGGGCGATATAGCTAGATAAGATTGGAACAATCCCAACCTGACGAGGTGTGAAATTGTCAATCGCCACCATGTTAAAGTTGTAGTTGATTTGCAAGTCGGTGTATTTGAAGAGATAGTTGAGTACAAGCTCGGTATTAGCATCTTTCTTAAGCTCAATAGCAATACGAAGACCGTCACGGTCAGACTCATCACGAACCTCAGCAATCCCCGCTACTTTGTTATTGACACGAACATCATCGATTTTCTTGACGAGATTAGCCTTATTGATTTCATAAGGAATCTCAGTGATAACGATTTGCTCCTTACCGCCTTTTAGCTTTTCAATCTCCGTCTTAGAACGAACAACGACGCGCCCTTTCCCAGTTTCATAGGCTTTCTTGATTTCATCACGACCCTGGATGATAGCCCCTGTAGGGAAGTCAGGTCCAGGCAAGAATTCCATGAGTTTGTCCACCTTGGCTGTTGGGTGGTCAATCATGTAAACCGTCGCATCAATGACTTCAGCCAAATTATGCGGTGGAATGTCTGTAGCATAACCAGCCGAAATCCCAGTCGAACCATTGACTAAGAGGTTTGGAAATGCTGCTGGCAAAACCGTCGGCTCTTTCTCGGTATCGTCAAAGTTCCAAGCAAAAGGAACTGTCTTTTTCTCGATATCTTGAAGAAGATAACCAGCAATTTCAGACAAACGTGCCTCGGTATAACGCATAGCCGCAGGCGGATCGCCGTCCATAGAACCGTTATTACCGTGCATTTCAACTAGAATCTCACGGTTCTTCCAGTCCTGTGACATACGAACCATGGCATCATAGATAGAAGAATCCCCGTGTGGGTGAAAATTCCCCATGATGTTACCGACTGACTTGGCCGATTTACGGTAGCTCTTGTCAAAAGTATTGCCATCTTTATTCATCGAATAAAGAATACGGCGCTGAACCGGCTTCAATCCATCCCGAATGTCTGGCAAAGCCCGGTCTTGAATGATATACTTGGAGTAGCGACCAAAGCGCTCTCCCATGATGTCCTCAAGGGACATGTTTTGAATGTTAGACATAGGATACTAAGCCCGTAAAATGCAAAGTGAAAATAGGAAATTATTGCAGTGAGCGATGCTCACAAGAGAATTTATCTTTTTCACACAGCATTTAGGGCGTGTTCAACTCCTTTCAAAGAATGTAGAGTAGATTTTTATAGAATAAGGGATAATTTACAGAAATTAGTCCCGTGTTCAGTTACTATATATAACTAAACTATCTTTTCTGTAGTTTAATCTTTTAAATTATATACTTTAATTAGTTGGTGATCTGAAAGTCTCTCCTCAGCATACTGAATCATCTTCTCAGCTACTTCTTTATCGTAGTTAAATCCCATTTTTTGAGCAAGGGACTGAGCCTCTTGGTGGAAAAGGTTCATCGTAGCAAACAAAGATTGAGTGATTTTGTCACTACTTGAAAAATCAAGTAGATTTGAGAATTCCTTCTCTTTCTCAGCAGGTAAATAGTTAAAGAGATATTTATAGTTCTTGCCAATATCAATCGTCCCCCTATCTGCTGCAACTCGCCAAGCCAAGACCTTCAAGAGTTCTTGTTGACAAATTCCGTAGAGATGATTCGTGGCATAGATGGCTTGCTTGCGACAAATCCCTTTAACCACGTAGGCTGACACCCACCAAAATTCATTACAAGCTTTTTCAAAATCAATCGCACTAGCTGGGCTTGTCCAAAAACGTTGAGGACTTGGAAAGTAGGGTTCAAATAAACCCTTCTTATCTTCTAAAACGGTGAACCCTACTTCACTATTCACCCACTCTTGAATGTGCTCTTTGGGGCAGAGGGTCAAATCAATCCGATTGCCATCTTCAAAGAGCATGAGATAGAGATGACGGTTGCCTAGGACATTATGCTGCTCAATGATACGAGTGCCAAAATGGTCCAACCAAGAAAGGTCCCTCGTCAGATTATCTAAGTCGTCCAGGACATAAACAACATCATAGTCTTGAAACTCGTCTTTTGGTGCTTTTGGATTTGTCCGTGAACCAGACATGGCGACTGCATCGACCTGTAACTTTTTAGCTGTATGTAAAATCAAATTTAACATTTCTGAATCAATTATACCTCTTCAGATTCTTGAAGTTCTGGAAAAATATTCTTTTTGTTAAATCTATATATATAGTAATATTCTTCTTGATTAAGTGTATACGATGTATACGATGAGACAGTATTTTTATTTATTTTAAATTCTAATGTTTCTTTATATAAATTTTTTGATAAATCATATAAAAGAATATCAATAGAAAAATCAATTTGACTATAATCATAGGTATCAGAATAATTTTCCATATAATCTATTTCATAATCATTAAAATTTGGAACAAGAAATCGTAAGTATATCTTTCTCTTCTCACCTTTTTTTATAACTAGATAGTTATTTATTATTTTTTCTTCCAATTCCATTAATTTTAAAC